>JAZSHG010000104.1:0-3483 GCA_045533135.1 Acutalibacteraceae bacterium | reverse complement strand
CTCGGTATAACGGTAGGCGGCGGCAGGGTGGCCGTCCATCGAACCGAAGTTACCGTGACCGTCAATGAGCGGATACCGCAACGAGAAATCCTGTGCCAAACGCACCATCGCATCATACACAGATGCGTCACCGTGAGGGTGATAGCGTCCCAGCACCGCACCAACGGTGTCGGCGCATTTGCGGTAGGCCTTGTCGGGCGTCAACCCATTTTCGTGCATGGTATAGAGAATACGCCGATGCACAGGCTTTAAACCGTCACGCACATCGGGAAGAGCGCGCGCCACGATGACCGACATCGAATATTCCAAAAACGCGCGCTTCATCTCTTTTTCGAGGTCAACGTCAAACACCTTTGTCGGGCGCACTTCCTGCTCCTCATTGGTGTTCTTCATAATCTCATCCATCATTCTTGCTCCTTATCCACACCGTCGGGCGACACGGTCGCCGCCGACGTATTTACTTGCTCATGCCTGTCCACAGCCGTCGGTGCCACAAAAGACCTCATCGCCGCCGCATCCGCAAAGCGGTCAAGCGGCAGAGAATAGACGCTGTCGGGTGTCTCCATCATCAGCTCCTGCGGTGTCAGATACAACCGCAACAGCGATTGCGGAAAGGAGATGACCTCTCCCTCTGCCTCTACCACCAAACGGTCGCTGTAAAACCGCATCGGAATCGGCGTTTTTTGGTAACGACTGCCCAAAAACAGTCCCAAAATCGCCAAAAGCATCGCCAAAGCGAATACGCCCAGTATTATTCCAATGTAAATATACAGAACGTTATATGCATTACCCAGCGTACACGCCAGTGTAAAGGTCGGAAATAAGAAGGGCGGCAACCAAACCCAAAGCCCACGCAATACGCGCGCACCGGCCTTTCGCTTGGCGATGGTGCCGGTCGGCATAAAGTGGGTGGTAAACAGCGGCTGTTCGGATGTGGGCGGTTGCGGCAAAGGCGGCAACGGTTGCGGCACAAAATAGCCCTGTCCCACCGGGGTAAACCGCTGTACGCGGCCGCCCACAAGCGGTTCTTCGCCATAATGCTTGGCGGTTTTGCCATACAGCGCACAGCAAAGGGCATACGCCTGTTCGGGCGTCACATCCTGACTGCGCACCGCCACAAAAAGGCTGTCCTTTTCCACCATGATGGTGTCGCGCGATTCCCACAGCTGGGCATCGGGCAGAAAAATGGTCACCGTGTCCACGCCCACCGCCTCTATGCGGTCAGCGAACACGCGCACGCGCCGTCCGTTGCGCTCGTTGCGCATATAGCAGTCAAAATCGGCGCGGTCAGCCTTTTTGCGTCTTCGATTGCCAAGACCAAAGGCGGTCAGCGCCAGGATGATCAAGGCCAGGTTGATGGGCAAGAGCGCCACCGCGTGTGCGACCTGATCACCCACGTAGAAAAACACGTTACTGCTGGCCAGCATGATCTGGATAGCGCTGTAAAACAGTGTCCACCACAGCCATTTGTACAGCGGCTCCATACGGCGGCGCCGTTTTTGCCATTCTTCAAAAGAGAGGGGACCTGTCACCCCTTCCCAAAGCGGTGCCGGCGGCACAGGCGCCGCCGCTTCGGGGATAGCCGCTTCGGGCGCCGCCTTAGCTTCGGGTGGCAGGTCATATTGCGGTTGGTGCATAAAAACGCTCCTTACTGTTTTTGGCCGTCCGTTTTTTGGCGGCAAACACGGTCAACGCGGTGCGTGATAGGTGTTGACCACCTCACGCAACCGCTCGATATCGGTCACACAGCGCTTTGGCACTTCAAAAACACTGCTGTTGGTGTGAAATTCCAGCCAAGCAGGCCGTTCCACGGCGCGCACCAGCACCGTCCACGGATAGGTGACAAAATCCGCACCGCCGTTGGCGCTGACCATCATACCGTTTTCGGTAAACCGAAAGATAAACAGCGCTTCGGGTGCGCGTGCCACGCGCATACGCGCACGCATTCTTGCGCGCGGCAACCACAGGTTGACCGCCGCAAAAAAGAGGAAAAACGCCACAAACAAGCCGGCCATCCACAAAGGGCCGCCGTCAAAGCCCAGCACCACACCCACCACCAGGGATGCCGCCGAAAACAGCGGTAACCAACGGGTATATGCACGGGTGTTGCTGTGCAAAAACATCTCGTAGATCTCTTGCGCCGTATAATCCGCACGCACCTCCACCAGCACGCGCGCATCTTCTGCTTCTTTGTTGCCAAATAGCGGCATTTCCATCCGCGTTTCGGCTTTGCCCACCATTTTGGCATACAAAAGCCGCCGTTCACGCGGTGTTTTTTGAGAAACCGCGCGCAACACATCGGCATCCGCGGCGGTCACACACCGCGCAGGGAACACAAATGACCCGTGCCGATTGAGAAATACCATCATATCCTCATATTCCAAAAAAGCGGCAAAATCCGTATAGGGCACCACGGCGGTATGACCGCGGCATTGCTTTTCCATACGGTCAGCAAACACCCGTACCACACCAAAATAGGTTTTGCCGTCAAGCATTTCCTTGTCAAAATGCTTGCCTGTCTGATGCCGCACAAAATTTGGCACACCCAGCACCAATACCAGCACCGTAATGGCCACAAACAACAGCAATATCAGCAGGGTGATGTCAAACGGGCGCTTCTCAATAAAGTCGAGCACCATCAAAAACAGCGTCAACAGCATAATCGCGCCGCCCAGCACCGCATATACCTTGCGAAACCGCATCAAGCTGCGATGCTCTGCCACGCGCAGATTAAAGCGGATATATTCCTCGCGGCTTAGATCCACGGGAAATTCCGCCAACATTTCTTCGTGTTCTTCGTTCATAACTCCTCCTTAGGAAGCAACCGATCCAACAGCCAAAGTCCCTGCGCTACCGTAAAGGCGCGATAGGGCAACACCGAAATGCTCCCCTGTTCCACAAATTCCAGTGCCAAGCCGCTTTTGATCTCGATCGCATGCACTTCGGCAAACGGCACACAAAGATAGGCGTCATCCTTGCCAAAGCCCAAGCCCTCGTCGGTGAGAGTCAATCGCACCGTCACCTCGCGCGCTTCGATCTTTTTGGCGTCGCGTTTGAGCGACCACCAAGGAATCAGCCACATCGCCACCGCCACGATCAATGCCGCACTGCCGGTGATAAAGACGCTCCATTCTTTGGCGCCATCCCAAAAAAAGGGAATCCAGCAATATGCCGTCACCAAAAGCAAGATCACCGTCTTGATGATGTCAAGCGTGCGCGACGAACGGCGATGCCGTGTCGCATCCAACGCCTGCCGCCATTCCTCGGCGGTGGGGATGATGGTAATCATATCCGTTTGCATCATATTTGCCTCCTTTTTGGAGCAATGTGGTGAAATACAAGTAATTCTCCCTTGTAAGGGAGGCATAAAATCGCCGTCTGCGTACTCGCGGACCGTCAAGGATGCCGGTCCCTACAAAAAGCACAGCCTAAACCCTGTGCTAAACTGGTTTTCTTTTGCTTGTCCGTTTCCTTTGCAGGAAA
>JAZSHG010000128.1:0-4510 GCA_045533135.1 Acutalibacteraceae bacterium | reverse complement strand
ACGATATCCCGATAGATGATCTTGGCACCGCCCAGCGTATATTCACCGTACGGCAGACCGCCTGCGGGCAAGCAGTCGGTGATAAAGCAGAGCTTTCTGCCCTTGAGCTTCCACAGCAGGTCATAGAAACACTTGTCCACGTGGAAGGTATCCACGATCAGCTCAACACTGACGTCGGCGTTAAGAGCTGCCGTCACCACGCCGGGGGCGCGGTGTGCGAGCGGCGTCATTGCGTTAAACAGGTGGGTCACGTGCTTGACACCGGCGTTGACACCTGCCATAGCGGTGTTATAATCTGCCGAGGTATGTCCCATCGACACCACCACGTCGGTGTCGCGGCAGATCTCACGAATCGCCGCAAAATCATTCTCGTCCGTTTCGGGGGCGAGAGTGATCGTCTTGATGATATCGGCATATTCCTTCACAAAAGCGGCATCAGGCTTCAAAATATACTTAGGATCCTGTGCGCCTTTTTTACTTTCACTGATGAAGGGGCCTTCCGCGTGGCACCCCAAGATAGCACTACCGTTCCAGGTCTTGCTCTCCTCTTTGAGGGCGCGGCAAACTTCCAACGCTTTGCGGATGACCTTCATATCTACCGTCATGGTGGTGGGCAGATAACCCGTCACGCCGTTTTTCAGCAATCCGTTGGAGATGGTGCGGATGCTCTCTTCCTCACCGTCGCAAACATCCTTGCCCAAATAGCCGTGAATGTGCATATCGATAAGACCGGGGGAAACATAACCGCCGGCAGCGTCAATCACTTGCGCATCGGCAGGTACATTTTCCACAGGAACAATACCCTCTACCACATTTGTATAGAGCAATGCACAGCCTTCAACAATACGATCCTTCAAAATGATCTTGCCGTTCACAATAGCCTTCACAGTATCCCTCCTAAAATGGAATTTTTCTTGTTTTCATTCTAACAAAACACCTCTTGTTTTTCAATACTGTTTTTGAAAAAAAGAGGTGTTTTTGGATATAGATTTTATAAAAAGTGCTAAACCGTTTTTGTGAAAACTCGGTTGCCATCAGAGGAGCTCTTTTTCATAGGCAACGCGTGCGGCACCGCTTTGCAGATATATCACGCCGCAATAGACAAACCCGTGTTTTTCCAGCATTTTGCGCATAACGATATTGCCCTCATGCGTGTCGATGCGTACGGATACACATTGGTGCGCTTTTGCATATTGCGCGGCACAATCGATAATCGCGGTAGATATACCGCTACCGCGATTCTTGACCGCCACCGCCACGCGGTGTAGGGCGACATAGTCACGCCTATCATCCCCTGTTATCCAATGCCCGTCGTAGATACTCTCATAGGTCGGCTCGCCATCTTCCACAATCACAAAGGTACCGACGATCTCCTCCCCTTGCTCTACCACATAGGAGCGCTCCTGCAATATATCCGTGGCGATCACCTCGCGTGAGGGATAGCCGTCTTGCCATTGGTCAATCCCCAACGCCGCAATTGTCCCACGCGCCTCATCAAAAATAGGCATCAGCGCATCCAAATCACCCAAAGTTGCTTTTCTGATCATATTGTCACCTCGGTTATTTTAATCCTCCTGGCGTTTGACCATATAGAACACCCAGTAAAACACCGAGATGTAAATAAGGAACAACACAACCACACCCAAGGGATACAGAATGGCGTTACCGCCGACTAAATTATATAGAATATCATACGGCGTGCCGTCGCCCCTCATCAGGAACATATAGTTATAAGGAATGGTGACGTTGGCAATATAGGCGGCAACACACACACCTAAAAGGATGCCAAAAGTGATACCGATATTTCTTCTTTTCATGCTGGCAAATCTTGCAATCATAATGTAGAGCGAGGAAAATCCGGAAATGGCGTGTGTCGTAGCCGACACCATATTATCCCAGGAGAGAACGGGATCACTGTTGTACTTCTGCCCGGCACCGATAGTGCCAAAAACCGCACCCAAGATGCCGAAAATGCAGACAAAATCCAATGCCGCTTCTTTCATTCTGCCTTTAGAAAAAGCGGCCAAGGGTAGCGTGATAAACTGAATGCTGCACAAAAACAACGGCAGATTATACTTAATAGGCTCTGCACTATTGTCGCGCAAACACAATATGGTGATGTTGGTCAACTCCAAGCCCACAATTAATGGTGCCGCAACAGCTAAAACGCGATTCTTCTCCTTCGGCGTTTTCAGTTTTTGGCGATTACCAAGCCAAACAGCCAACACGACCATTAAAGTCAGCATACTCCCAACAAACAGCAAGTGCTGCCACGACAAATAGCCTTCCGGTTCACGAGTGTAGCCACCAAAGCCGAAAAACTCTTTCATATCAAGCACCTTCTTTTTTCGTTTTTCTACATTATAGCACGCGCACAGGAAAAAACAATATAAATGACACTTTTGTAACCCTTTTCCAACCGATAGATATGCAAAAGAAGGTGCCGTTTGACACCTTCTTTTTCTACATGATTCTTTTAGAAACACTTACCGCTCTTGCAGTCTTCTGCCTGCCCTCTGCGGAAGCAAACCTCATTTTCACATTGTCCGTTGTTGGCAAAGCCCACGATATTCTCCACAGTCGTTTGCGCAATGTTTGACAGCGCATCCTCCGTCAAAAAAGCCTGATGCGAAGTCACGATAACGTTTGGCATAGATATCAAACGTGCAAGTGTGTCGTCCTCAAGGATGTGACCCGAAAAATCCTCAAAGAAGAAGTCGGCCTCCTCCTCGTACACGTCGAGGCACGCCGCCCCCACCTTTCTGGATTTTATCCCGGCAAGCAACGCTTCCGCATCGACAAGGGCTCCGCGCGAGGTGTTCAAAATAACGACGCCGCGCTTGCACTTGGCGATAGCGTTCTCATCTATCACGTGGTAGGTTTCCTCTGTCAGCGGACAATGCAGCGAGATGATATCACTGCCGCTAAAAAGCTCGTCGAGAGAGACGTATTTTATCGTATCGCCGTTATCAAGTCCTTGCGCCTGATATTTATCGTACGCGAGCACCTTCATGCCAAAGCCGCGGCAAATATCAATAAATACGCGTCCGATACGTCCGGTACCAATGACACCGACCGTCTTTCCGTGCAGATCAAATCCGGTCATACCCGCAAGGCTGAAATTGAAATCTCGGGTGCGTATATACGCCTTGTGTATGCGGCGAATAGAGGTGAGAAGCATCGCCATCGTATGCTCTGCAACGGCGTACGGCGAATATGCCGGCACGCGAAGCACGTGAATACGGCCGAAAGCGTGTTTCATATCCACATTGTTAAAGCCTGCGCAACGCAGTGCCACTATTTTCACGCCAAACTCACACAAGCGATCGATCACGGGCGCGTTGACGGTGTCGTTTACAAATACACAAACCGCATCATATCCCGATGCCAGTTCCACCGTGTCCTCGTTAAGCTTGGTTTCAAAATATTTTATTTCCAGCCCATATTCCGCGCCGCACTTGTCAAAGGACGGTTTGTCATAAGGCTTGGCGTCAAAAAAAGCTATTTTCATTTGCTTCCCTCCCTAAAACACTGTTAACAGTATAGCAGAAATCTAACAGTAAATCAATCATTATGCAGATCTGTTTTAACGCCCCCAACAGCAAAAAGCAGCACACCTTTCGGTGTACTGCTTTTTGCTGTCTAATGACTGTAATTTTGATACAAACACTTCACAAGGGCATTATTTTTTAGAAATCGCCTCGTCAATTTTATTATAAAGAATTTCTGACATATAAACCATGGATTCTATATGTACTTTGCCGTTTGTTAGAATTAAAGTCCAGGAATCTTGATTTGTGCGCAATTCCTTGATATCGGAAAAACGATATACGGTGGTTTTTCCCAAAAAAGTGGTGTATTCAAAGTGATCCTCTCCGACAATTTTGATCGTTTGATTTTTCCAGCAAAGCCACGCTGCGATGCCAAGCCCTCCGCAAAGAAGAACGCCGATAATCAAGCCCCAAATATGTGTAATAAACGTTGCAACCAAGAATGCTATTGCTACAACATCAAGGAAGACGCCGAAATATTTCAAAAAATCGGGTAAAAACATATCTGCGCGAGGCAGCATTTTGCATTCATGAGGGTTGAAAACTTTCATAATATTACCTCCATTTTGACTGGTACTTTTATTATATCATAAAAAAGCAAAACCGCAACCTTATATCAAGGTTACGGTTTTGCTTTGGTTAATAACTGTAATTTTGATACAAAATTAAATACCCTCTGCCGCCAATCTCAATTGATAAAACTGTTTAAGCCAAAGCGGCTGTTCTTCTATGGTTTCTTTCACTTTCGTAAGCGTTCGCTTTCCGACTCTTCTGTCCAAAACAGCAAACATTCTCACAATCGGGTTTTCAGAATAGAGGCTTTCTTTGATTTCCTGATTTCGATAGGTTTCAAGCGCTCCACAAAATTCCTCGTCGGTATATTCCGTACGATCTGTCATGGGATACTTATCAAGCAGAAACCAAAACTCTGCCCAATACTCGCTGATACCGCTTGGATT
>JAZSHG010000051.1:0-4227 GCA_045533135.1 Acutalibacteraceae bacterium | reverse complement strand
GGGGTTGATGGTGACCGTCACCACCGAAGCGTAGTCGGCAGGCTTTTCAAAACCACCGGCCGCAGTGGGGGAGGTGGTTGCAGAGGTGGAGGTGGTAGTAGATGTGTTCGTGTCGGCCGCACTGTCGCCGCACGCGTAAAGCGCCAGGGTGAGCAGTACTGCCAGGAGCAGGGCAAGCAATCGTTTCATAACAAAAACCTCCTATGGTATGTTCAAGCGGTACACGTCGCTTTGGAGTCTGATTTCATTATAGCACATGCGTTTGAAAATGCAAGTGCGCGCCGTTTTATAAGAGATATTTTCAAAATATTGGAAAACCGTTGACCAAACAGCCCGGTCGGGTGTTTAATAGATGTAAAGGAGGTGGGGGACATGCACGAACATCAGCCGGCAACACAAGCTGTCGCACAGCTCGCGCGGCAATATACGGCACCGCTGTATCGATATAGCTTGGCGATGCTGCAAAATGAGCATGACGCACAGGACGCTGTGCAGGAAGCCTTTTTGCGGTATATGAAGTATACCCCCACCTTTGAAACAGAGGGCAGTGAGCGGGCGTGGTTTTTCACCGTCACCGCCAACATCTGCCGCAACATGTTGCGTTCTCGGCGCCTCCACCCCCAAATCACACTGGACGAAGTCCCCGAAGCCGCCGCCCCCGAAAAGGAAGCGACTGCGGTGCTCGACCGTCTTTTTGACCTGCCCCCCAAATGCAAAACGGTGATGCTTCTCCACTATATGGAGGGCTACAAGGTCAACGAAATTGCCAAAATGCTCCGTTTGACCGCCTCTGCGGTCAAAATGCGCCTGCAAAAAGGGCGCAAACTGCTGAAAGAAGAGATAGAGGAGGATGATTTATGAAAAAGCAAGCGTTGCGTGATGCTTTCAAAAAGATTCCTGTTCCCGAACAGTTAGAGGAGGCCGTTGTTGCGGCGTGCCAACAGGCGGCCGCTTCGGTGCCTGCATCCAAAAAGCCGCGCCGCCTGATTCCGGCGGTGGCGCTGATTGCCTGCTTCGCCGTGGCGGTAACCGTATTGCTGACGGCGGATAATCTGTGGCAAACCGCCCCTGCCGCCAACACCACAACAGACCGCCCCACCGCGCAAACAACCGCATCTGTGGCAGGCCCTGCCGCGCAAACAACAGCATCTGTGGCAGGCTCTGCCGCGCAAACGACCGCGTCTGCCACCCAAAGCGCTACCGTCGCGGCTACCACCGCCACCACCCAAAAGCCCACCGCGGCAACAACGGCGCGCCCCACCACTGCGCCAACACAAAGTGTGTTCGTCAGCGAAGCCGAGCCGCAGTATTGGGGCCAATTCCAAGCCATACCCGATGCCTTTGAACAGGTGGAGGGCAAGCTGTTTTACACCCACAACCTCACAGTGCCGCCGCAGATGACCGATGTGGCGCCCGCCTTGCCGGAGGCAGGGCAGATCACCACCGCCTTTGACGCCGCCACAGGCACCTTGACGGTGTCGGGCACAGGCGTGGTCAAAGAGCTCTATGCGCGTGAGATCCTCTATTCCCAAAAGCTCACCGAGGCGCGCGTGATCAGCACAGACCAAACGGTCAAGCACCTGGTCATCGAAGAGGGCATTACCGCCCTCTACAACGCCTTTAACGATCTGCACGCGCTGGAAAGTGTCACCTTTCCCACCACCCTCACCTTTATGCAGGACTGCTTTATGGATTGCGACAGCCTTACCGCCGTCAGCTTCCCCCAAAGCCTCAAACACCTGCGATATAGCTGTTTTTATGATTGCGACAGCCTCAAAAGCATCACCTTTGCCGGCGCTGTCGTAATGGATAACCCTGTCACACGCGTCCCTGTCGAGCCGTCTGTCAACGAGCTGGGCGAAACGGTAGCCTTTACCTATGTCGGATGGACGCGCGCTCCGTTTTGCGACCTGGATGCCCTCGAAGAGGTCACGATTCCCGATGGCAGCACCCTGCTTGGTGCATTTATCAACTGCCAAAACCTCAAAAAAGCCACCCTCGGCAGTGAAAATGGCGGTGTGACCTATGTGGGCTGTGGCGACGACTATCCCATGCCGGCCTATACCACAGGTGTGGGCACCATCAATGACCTGTTGGCTATCACCGACAAGCACCTGTATTTTGGCACCCCCTTCCTGCGGTCGCATACGGATTTTCTCCTGTATGCCTACAGCGTGGTGCGTAACAAGGCAGGCGCTTCGACACATGACCTTGTGCAGGATTGGGTATATGATGCCCATCCCAACCGCTATGAGGGCGCCGAGTTTTTGGTGCTCGTGCATTATATCCGCACCGTGCCCCACACAGTCGATGCCTTTGTGGGTGACGCACAGGTCACCCTCCGCTGGGAAGCGGCAGAGGTGGATGAGGAATATTATATCTGCCGTCAAGAAAGAGGCTCCGATAGCTGGGCACTGATCGGCAGTACCACCGATACCACCTATACCGATACCACCGTGGAAAAGGAAAAGATCTATCGCTATGCCCTCAAGGGCCCCGAAGTCACCCTTACAGGTGACGTGAGCAACACCAAAACCTACTACTACGAAGAACGCCCCTACTCCTTCTCCTGCATCTCCAATGATTGCTTTGTGTGGTAAACAGAATAAAAAGACCGCCTGTTTTTCAGGCGGTCTTTTTTGTTTATTCCTTCACAAAAAAGTTCTGCAAAAACCGTGCGCCGGAGGGCAGAGGTGCCAAGGGCACCAGTGCCGGTACGTGTTGCACAGTGAAATCCTTGCCGCCGAGGGTGATGAGCGTGCCGCCCAAGCTCCCGGGGAGATGATAGTCATACTGCCCTGTTTTCAGGCCAAACACCAGCTTGACCCCCTCGTAGTGGATGCAGGTGTTGATGCGGTGGCAATGTCCGACAAACACGCCGTCAATGTTTTGCGCGTGCAAAAATGCCATAAAATCGCGGTCGGTCTTTATAGCGCCGTACCGCTCATGGCAGGCGCCGAAATCGCCATCCTTGGCAGGCACATCCACACCGATGACGTAATCGACGTGCGCGTCGGTGATATAGCCCTTCGCCTTTTCCGCCTGCACGAAGCTGTCGGTCGGAATGTGAAACGCCATAAATGCCGGCACATCGCCGTGTGCGGCGCGTATGGCGGCGGTGTTGTCCGCGATCAGGTCGAGCTGGTCGGGATAAAGGCCGGCGCCAAGCAAACAGCCGTGGGAATCTGCCATATGCAGTACGCGCACAAGCTTGTCACCGACGGCAATGCCGATCGTGTAGTTGCGGTTGCCCGACACCTCGCCGCGCGCAAATAAGCAATGCGCACACGTCGCAAACTTGGCACATTGCCAATCGACACCCTTGGCAGTTTCGTTGTCGTGGTTGCCAAACACAGGCGCCCACGGCACGCCGAAGGAATCCATAAAATCGCAAAACCACGAAAATGCCGAGCCGCTGTCGTCAAACTCGCCGTAAACGATGTCGCCCGTGATAAAAATGAGGTCGGGGTCGGTTTGCGCGACCAGCGACTTAATCTGGTTGCCGCACTGCGCCATAAATTGATCGGGCGCCCACGCGATCACCTCATCACGGCGCAAACGATCGGGCGTGCGCATCTGCGACGCGTCTATAAACTGCATATCGGTCAGTTGCAAAATGCGAATGGGGGTGTTTTGGCGCGTGATGTCCAACCGTACCACCGCATCACAGCCGCAAAACGCGGCGGTGCTACCATATACATCTTGATACATACAAAGTCACACTCCGTTTCAAAGTACCGGCTCCAAGATGCTCCACAAGCGGTCAGCCATCGCCGCCATGCCCTTGTCACCGGGATGATGTGCCACGCCCTCGTGTTCAAAAAGGCCCAGCGCCTTCATCTCGTCGGTGTCGCCCAAATCACCCAGCTCCACCAAAGGATAGCCGTTTTCGATGGAAAATTCGCGCAACGCGACGTCACCGGGGTGCCGCCAGAAGCCGGTAGACACCAAAATCTTCGCCTTTTTGGTGCGGTTGAGATAATCCATCAGCTTTGCTGTTTCTGCCTTAAATACTGCATTGTCAAAATCACCGCCGGGGCAGTTTTCGATATAGCGGATGATGATAACGTCTGCGTCAAATAGCTGTGCCTGCTCGTAAAGCGGCAACACCTCGCTGCCCTCTTTATAACGGCGTTCCCATTCCGCTACCTGGCAGATGCAAAAGGCGGCATCGGGATACAGGGCAGAAACCTTTTTCTCCAACAGATGCACGTAGTCCTTTTCCTT
>JAZSHG010000180.1:0-2595 GCA_045533135.1 Acutalibacteraceae bacterium | reverse complement strand
GAAGCACTGATACTCTTCAAAGGCGGGGAAGGATTTGGCATTGACGTCGTGGATGAGATAATAGTCAAAATAGTCCACACCCGTGCGCTCGCGCTGGGTATCGAACACCTTGTCGCGATCCTCAAAAGAGTGCAGTAAATAAGACGGCAGTTTGGTAGTGAGGGTGAATTTGTCACGCGGATAGCGCTTGACGATCGCTTCGCGCGCCGCCTCCTCGCTCTTGCCGTTGCAATACATCCACGCAGTGTCGAAATAGGTGAAGCCGCGCTCAATAAAGCTGTCCACCATCGCACACATCTGCGGCATATCGATACTGCCGCCGTCCTCGGGATCGGTCAGCGGCAGACGCATCAGACCAAACCCCAGCTTTTTGGCATTGTTCATAAAGGATTCCTCCTTTTGTTATTCTTCGGGGAAAAACATCTGCTCGGCAAAGGCGTTGTTAAAATACGCACTGCCGCCGAGAGATACCGCCTTAGCGCTTGCGGCGATGCGTGTCGCCTCGTCCACAAAACGGCTGTCGCACAGCAGAGCCAAAGCGCCTGCCAGTGCGGCGTTGCCCAACACAGCCATACGATCGTCGGAGAGTGGGGGCAAAAGCCCGATCCGTGCGCCGCTTTGGCGGTTAAGGTGACTGCCAAAGCCACCGGCGATGTATAGTTTTTCAACGCTGTCCCAATCGGTGTCGGCGGTGTGCAACAGCGTGTCCATACCGGCGGCCACAGCCGCTTTGGCGAGCTGTACCGCGCGAATATCCTGCGGCAACAGCGCCACGCCGTCGGCAATGATCAGCGTGTCCTCGTCGGTGGCACCTGTTTCGTCAATAGCGTCCATATCCAAAAGCACCGCCACCGCATCCAAGAGGCCGGAGCCGCAAAGGCCGACGGGAGATCTGTCGCCGATGGTGTGCGCCATGACAGTGCCGTTTTCCGCCCACACGCGGTCCACAGCGCCGGCCACACTGCCGCAACCGCAGGAAATCCCCGCACCTTCAAAGGCAGGGCCTGCGGCAGTGGAGGTGACAAACAGTTCTTTGTCTTTCCACAGCGCTATTTCACCGTTGGTACCGATATCACACAGCATCGCCGTCTGTTCACGGCGGCACAGGCCTGATGCGAGCAGTGCACAGGTGATATCAGCGCCTACAAACGCGCTCATGCAGGGCGGAAGATAGGCCGGTCGGCCCAAAAAGGTGACCGTGCGTCCAAAAAGATCATCCGCCGCAAAAGGCGCGTGCGCCAACGGTTCGGGCGAGCGCCCGACCAAAAGATAGAGCATCGTGGTATTGCCCGTGAGCACAAAGCGCGATACGTCACTTGTCGAACGGCCTGCTTTTTGGCAGGCGGCGGCAAGTAATGCGGCAACGGCGGCTTCGATCTGCTGCTGTTGTACAGCCGCTTTGCCGTCGAGGGCCGCTTGTATGCGCCCCATCACATCGGCGGCGATACCGCGTTGCGGATTGGGCACAGCTACCGTCACCAAAACGGCACGCGCGTCAAAATCCACCAGCGACAGCGCTACCGTTGTCGTGCCGATATCCACCGCCGCGCCCAAGCCGTGCGCCTCATCATCCCACCCGTGGGGGACGTCGACAAAGGCGGTTTCAATCACCATAGCCGCAGGTGCATCAACAGTCACCGTGGCATCGCCCAACAGCATCGCCTGGCAGGATAATCGGCATCCGGCGGCCACTTCTGCCGTATTGGGGGGTGACACCTCGCCTGTAAGCGTGACAGCGCATTTGCCACAACTGCCGCGCTTGCCGCAGGGGTGGGGGTGAAACAGCCCTAACTGTGCCAATGCGTCACAAACCAAAAGCGGGGGCGAGAAGGGCAACAAAAAGCTCTCCTCGCCCCGCTTGATGCATACGTTTGCCATTTGCTTATTGCAGGAACGCCGCCGCGCAGTCAGCCGCGCTGGCAGCATCGGATGTATAGGCGTCGGCACCCATCTGACCGCAGAAAGCCTCAGTGATGGGGGCGCCGCCGATCATAATTTTCACTTGATCACGGATGCCGGCTTCTTCGGCAGCCTTGACAACGTCTGCCATCACACCCATTGTGGTGGTGAGCAACGCAGAGCAGCAGATGATTTGGCAGCCTTCGTTTTTGGCAGTCATCACAAAGGTTTCGGGAGATACGTCGGTGCCCAGGTCAATGACCTCAATGCCCTTGCCCTCCAGCATCATCTTGACCAGGTTTTTGCCGATATCGTGCAGGTCGCCTTGCACCGTACCGATGCAGACCTTGCCGATGCTCTGCACACCCTCGGAAGCCAGCAGAGGCTTGAGCATGGTAGCGCCCGTGTTCATCGCACGTGCGGCGATCAGCACCTCGGGCACAAAGATTTCGTTGTTCTTGAATTTCTCACCGATGACGCTCATACCGGCGAGCAGACCTTCTTCCAGAATCTGTGCGGCAGGAATGCCGGCGTCAATAGCTTCTTGCACCAGCATCTTGACCATCTTCACTTTGCCTGCTTGCAGTTGCAGGGAGATTTCTTGCAGATCCATATTGATGACCTCCGAAAATAAAAATGTTAAATTGTCGTTTTTTTGATTGCATTACAGGTTATATATGTAGTATACTGGATTAC
>JAZSHG010000158.1:0-2757 GCA_045533135.1 Acutalibacteraceae bacterium | reverse complement strand
ATCGTTAACGCCGCCGCTATCATCAAGGGCAAAAAATCGCCCGATACGCTCGGCGTTACCGCGCTGGATGACGGGCGGCTGGAAATTCGCCTGACAGCGCCCGACACACAGTTTCTCTATAACCTGTCCTTCCCACCGTTTATGCCTTGCCAAGAGGCGTTCTTTGTCGGCACAGGCGCCCGTTACGGTATGGAGGCGGAATATGTGCTCTCAAACGGTGCGTTTTCCATTTCCACTTGGAGCCACAACGAGTCGGTGTTGCTCATACGCAACGAACACTATCCGCGCCAAGCGGAGATCTATCCGGCAAAGGTGCGGTTGGTCATCAATGCCCAGGGCAGTATGCCCGATCTACTCGCCAACGGTACGTTGGATGCAGGCGAGCTGACACCCGACGAGGTGATCAAGGCAAAAAAATCAGGCGCCCAGGTGGTGTCTTTGTGTGATACGGTGGAATACCTGTGGTTCAACACGACCTTGCCGGCTTTGAGCAATGCCACCATACGCGGCGCTTTGCGCGATGGCGTTGAGTGGGATGGGTTGTTGCGTCTGCTCGACAGCGCCGGCAGTGTGCAAGCGGAAGGCTTTGTCCCTGCCGACGCGGTACTATCCGGCAAAACGGTGTATCGCACACCGCAAAACGCCGTCACCTTTGTGTGTGGCGGCGAGGACGCGGCACAACGATTGGATGAGGGACTTAAAGCGGCAGGCGTCTCGGCGATGCCCACCATGACCGTGCTGTGCGAGGATAATACCTATGCGATCGAACGCGCCCAGCATATCATCCAAAGCTGGCAAAAGCATTTGGGGCTGTATTTTCATCTGGAACCGCTGTCTGCATCGGCTTTGCGCCAACGAGTGACATCGGGGGACTATCAGATCGCGCTGTGGGCGTGTTCGCCTCCGGGAAGTACAGCGATGCAGGCGCTGTCGATGTTTGGCTCGCAAAGTGCGGCCAATGCCGCAGGCTTTGCCGATGCCGCTTTTGATAAGGCGTTACAAAAAGCGGTAGCTACCGACCGCGCGTCGGTCACCGCGTTGGAAACCCGGCTTCTTGTCGCCTGTCCTGCGGTGCCGATCGCGTTTGTGCGGTCATATTACGGCGTCGCGGCAGGTGTCAGCGGTGTGGTGATACACCCCTTTGACGGTGGTGTATTCGGCGTGCGCTACAACTTCACCCGGGCGCTGAAAGTAGAAGAATAAAAAATCCCGAAGCGAAAGGCTTCGGGATTTTTATGTTTACAAACGGGAAGAATAGGGGGCTTTGCTTGTCATCGGCGCGTTGGCTTCTGTGGGGTTTTGGAACAGGCGATAGAGCCAATCAATGGACATCGGCACCCATTTGGCAAAATGGGGGTCGCCGCCATCGGGACAGACCTGGGAATCGGCAACCGACAGCCCGTGCACGCCGTTGGGGAATATATGCAGCTCGCACGGCACACCTGCCGCAATCAGCGCAGAAGCAAACTTGATGCTGTCCTCAACAGGCACAGCATTGTCGCGCACCGTGTGCGCCAAAAAGGTTTGTGGCGTGCTGGCAGACACCATTGTGTGCAGGTTGAGCTTTCGGTAGGTGCTTTCCGGCTCATTGTTACCGATGATGCGGTTAAGCTGACCAGCATTCTCCATCCAAGAGGTAGAGATAACGGGATATCCCAAAATAAGGGCGTTGGGTCGATTTTCACCGCTTTGACAGCCGCTTAAGCGTATGATTTCGGGCTCGTTCCAAAAAACGCCCAGGCTTGCCGCCAAATGTCCGCCTGCAGAAAAGCCGCAGACGGCGATGTTGTCGGGGATAACGCCCCACTCCTCGGCGTTTTCGCGTATGAGCTTCATCGCGGCACACAGATCGAGCAGGGGACGGGGAAATGCCGCCTTTTCGCCGATGGTGTAGTAAAGTACAAAGGTGTTGTAGCCTGCCGCCGCATATTGCATTGCCACAGGATCAGCCTCGCGGGCGGAACATATCAAATATCCGCCACCGGGGCACACAAGCACGGCAGGACGCTGCTTGTGATAGGGGATTTCGGGGGTGTCCTCGTAGCAATATTGCATCAGATAGACGTTTTCACCGTCAAGTTCGTGTCGTTTGACAATCATCGCATTTCGCTCCTTACCATTTTTCGTTGCAGTGATAATACGGCGTGCCGATAAAACCAACCTGCTTGAAATCGTCCATATTTTCCTGAATAATATGATCCATAAGCGTCATCACCATACGCGCGGTGAGCAGATAGCCGGCAGGACTCAAATGTCCACCGAGATAGTATTTGGCGCGGAAGGCATCGTCATAATCAGGCGCATACTTGTTAAGATCCAGCACATAGGTAAACGGGAACAGCTTTGCCATCTCATATAATAGCGGCGTGTGCCCTCCGACAAACTCGGGGAAGCCCAGTTGGTCATCTCGCGGCATCGTCATCAGGAAAATACGTGCCTTGGGTTGCTTTTCACGCAGACGCTGAATAATTTTGCCGTAGTATCCTGCAAAGGTTTCGGCATTGTTGTTATAGTCGGCAAGGTCGATATCGTCAATACTGCCGACCGGACCGACGTGACGGTCGTTGACGCCCAGTGCGAGAATATAGCACTGGCACAGGTAATCGTCGCCCCAAAAGCCGTTTTCCTCGGCAAAGGTGTGATATTCCATGGCGGACATACCGCCGCGGGAGAAGTTATAGACCTTGGCACCCGTCGCGCGGGCAATATATTGTCCCCACGAGTATTCGTAATAGTCGTGATAGCCGGGCTGTCCGT
>JAZSHG010000099.1:0-6551 GCA_045533135.1 Acutalibacteraceae bacterium | reverse complement strand
GCGGCATCCGTTGCGGATGCCCCTTTTAATTTATCGGTTTTCTTCCTGCAGGGTGACGGTGACTTCGACGGTGTCGATATCACGCGAATAGCTGTTGTACCGCCACAGGGTTATCTCCACGCGGTCGCCCACCTTGTAGGTCGCCAGCTTGGAGCGCAGAGCGCTGTAATCGGGCGTGCGCACGCCATCGACATAGGCGATGATATCGCCCACCTTGGCGTTGGTGCCGCGAAAAGCGGTGCCTTCGGAAAATTCGGTGATCTGGAAGCCTTCCAGCCCCACCGTTGTGATGGTGGTGCCGTAGATGCCCAGCGACACGCGGCCTGTCACCTTGCCGTTTTTGACCAGCTCATCCAGCACCGGTTTGGCTTCGTTGATGGGGATGGTAAAGCCCAGTCCCTCGTAGCCGGTGGAAACGATCTTGGCGGAGTTGATACCGATGACCTGGCCAAGGCTGTTGATCAGCGGGCCGCCCGAGTTGCCGGGGTTGATGCTCGCGTCGGTCTGCATACATTTGATGCCATAGCCGGTATCTTCATACACGTCGCGGTTAAGGCCCGAAATGGTGCCTTCGGTGCTGGTAAAGCCCAAGCCGCCGGGGTTACCGATGGCCACCACGCGGTCGCCCATCGACATTTTGGAGGAATCGCCAAACACAGCCGGGGTCAAATCGGTGGCGTCCACCTTGATGACCGCGAGGTCGGAGGAGGTGTCATAGCCGATGACGGCGGCATCCTCATACACAGTGCCGTTATACAGCTCCACATCCAGGCGTGGGAACAGTTCTCCTGTCTGATCGTTATACACGCAGTGGGCATTGGTGATGATGTAGCCATCGGCAGTCCAGACGATACCCGTAGCACCGCTGGTCTTTTCCAGCTCCTGCTGTGTCGAGCCGCCCCATCCCCAGTTATCTCCCACGCTGGTATATTCATAGATGTGCAACAGGATGGTGGAGTTGAGGTTTTGCCGCACCATCTCTTTGGCGGAGAGGCCACCGTCCAGCTCCTCATAGGTGCCCGACTGAATGGTCAGGTCAGGAGCATTGGGGTTGGTGGTGGGGGTTGTGCCGTTGCGATTGGTGGTGGTCGTGGCGCTGTCGCCCCATCCATTCAGGCCGCCGTCGTTGCGCAACAGCTTGATCGCCATGATAGTGGACAGCATCAAGCTGATAACGCAGACCACGCTGAGCACCACCAGCAGACCGGTGTGGCGCGGTTTTTGGCGTTTGGGCGGCTGTTGCCACCCATTTTGCGGTTGTTGCCAGCCGTTTTGGGGCTGTTGCCAACCATTTTGGGGCTGCTGCCACCCATTTTGCGGCTGCTGGTGATATACCGGCGGCGGCACAGGGCGGCTTTGCGGTGTGGGATTGGCATAGTGATAGGTACAGCCGTTATCCTGCGGTGCGACAGGCTCTTGCGGCGCAGGAGTCTCCTGTGGCACAGGAGCTTCCTGCGGCGCGGCCGTTTCCTGCGGCGCGGCCTGGGGTTCGGGCGCAGGCTCTGTGGCCGGTGTTGTTGCTTCGGGGGCGTGTTCGCCGTTGGGAAGCCAATCTTGCATAAAAGACACAACCTTTCTTGGTGCTACATATAGAAAAAATCGTTATTCTTCGAAATAGGCGGCGTTTTCGTCTTCGGGCAACCAAAACTCAAATGCACACCACTGTCCCTCGACCGAGCGTACGGTGATCTCGCCGCCCAGCAGACGAATGATATTGTGCGCGAGATACAACCCCAAGCCCATGCCGTTTTTATCCAGTCCGCGCGACTTATCGGTCTTGTAGAACCGCTCAAAAATATGGGGCAGTTCGTGGGCGGCTATGCCTAGCCCCGTGTTCCAGACGGTGCAATACACGCGGCCGCCGTCGTGGCGCAGGGTGATGCGGATGGTGCCGCCGTCATTGGAAAATTTGGCGGCATTTTCCAGCAGGTTATACACCACCTGCCCCAAAAGGTCGCGGTCGGCGCAAACAGGCATACGCGGACAGTCCTCCAGTCCCTCCACCGCAAGGTGGCGGTCGGTGATAGGCTGTTCCAGCGCCAACAGCGCGTTGCCCACCACCTCGCACAGGTCAAAGGATACCGCGTTGACCGCCAACTTGCCGGCATCGATGCGCGACAGGTTGAGCATGGCGGTGACCAGGCGCGACAGGCGCTTGACCTCATCCGACACGATGCGCAGATAGTGTTCCTGCCGCTCGGGTGGGATCGTGCCGTCCAAAATGCCGTCCACAAAGCCGGCGATAGAGGTCATCGGGGTTTTCAGCTCGTGCGACACGTTGGCCACAAAGCTGCGGTGGGTTTCTTCTTCGGCAGAGAGGCTCACCGCCATCGCATTGAGCGATTCGGACAGTTGTGCCACCTCGTCCTTGCCCTTGACGCGTACGCGCACAGAAAAATCACCTGCGGCATAGCGGTGCATTGCCGCCGACATTTGGCGCAACGGCCGCACCAAGCGGTCGGACACGATGTAGTTGACCAAAAAGACCAACAAAAGCATCACCAGCGCCGACATCAAAAATGCTTGCGCGGTTTTTTGCATATATTCCTGCAAGGCGCCTGCCGCCGAAAACGCTACCACGTAGCCGATAGTATCCTTGCCGCGGCGAATTGGCGCGGCGGCCGCAAAGCGGCTGTCGGCGTGCAGCTTGCGTGTGGCGGAGGAGGAAAAGGACACGCTGTCCTTGCCGCTGTCCAGTTGCGCCATCATCTCGGGCGGTAACCGGTGGGCAACCGGGGATTCCCCCTTCATCGCCGCCGTCATCAGCACCTTGCCGCCGCGGTCGGACAGCAACAGGTGGCAATCCGCCATCTGCGACATGCCGTCGAGATACCGTTTTACCGATGCCGGCAGCTGATAGCCCTCGGGCGATTCGTTGACGACCATCGCCGAAAACGAGGCCATCTGCGAGGCGGTTTCGGACAGAGAGGTTTCGGTTTCCTCTGACCAAAAGCGGTAAAAGATGATGGCCTGGGTGGCGCCCATCAGCACAACACCCACCACAAGCACGGCCGAGAACAGCGAAAAATATTTGGAAAAGGTGCTTTTGAACATGCGCTCGGCCTCCTTGCGGCATCAGCCGATCTGCGGCTGTTGCTTGCTTTCGAATTTATAGCCGACGCCCCAGACCGTTTTGAGTGTCCACAGGTCAGAAATACCGTCAAGCTTTTCACGCAGACGTTTGATATGTACGTCTACCGTACGGCTGTCACCGTAATATTCAAAGCCCCACACCTCATCGAGCAGTTTGTCACGCGTGAACACGCGGTTGGGATTGCTCGCCAGGTGGAAGATCAGCTCCATCTCCTTGGGCGGTGTGTCGATCTGCTTGCCGTCGACGATCAGTTCATAGGTCTCCATATTGATATACAGCTTGTCATACTGCACCGCGCGCTGTTTTTGCGGCGTTTCGGGCGCACAGCGGCGCAACACCGCTTTGACGCGCGCGATCACTTCCTTGGCCTCAAAAGGCTTGGCCACATAGTCATCGGCCCCCAGCTCCAGGCCCAACACCTTGTCGAACACCTCGCCCTTGGCGGTGAGGATGATGATGGGCAGGTCGGAGGTTTTGCGTACCTCGCGGCAGACCTGCCAGCCGTCGATCTGCGGCATCATAATATCCAGGAGCATCAGATCGGGTGGAGATTGCTTAAACAGCGACAGCGCTTGGGCACCGTTATTGGCCATGGTGACTTCAAAGCCTTCTTTTTCCAGATACAGGCGCCAGATCTCACAGATGTTTGCGTCGACATCCACCACCATGATACGTGTGGTCGCCATTGTCATTCCTCCCTTGGAAACACGTTGCAGACTATGATTTTAGTTTACCACATTTTTGCGGCGGAATGTGAATAGTTTTTTAATTTCCCATCACAGGTTTGTAACAAAACGAGAAAAAATGCGGCCAAACCCCTTTTGCAACCGGTTCTCTCCCTTGGCCTGCGCTTGCGCTTCGGCACCTCCCTCGTCAGAGGGAGGCAAGATGGGGTTTTTTGTGTGCGGTTCTCACAGGGAGGCGATTACCCGGGCAATCGCGTGTTCCTCGTTGCTGACGGTGATCATATCGGCGGCGGCTTTGGCCGCGTCGCAGGCGTTGGCGACCGCCACCCCCCAATCGGGGGGTTTGAGCATCGCCACATCGTTATAATAATTCCCCATCGCCACCGTTTTGGTGATGGGGATGGGCAGATGCCGCGGCATTTCGCGCAGGGCGGAGCCTTTGGTGATGCCTTTGGGCAAGATCTCATAAAACGCCTTTTCCGAGCGGATAAAATCAAATTTTTCCGCCAACGGATGCGAAAGCAACAGATCCTTTGCCATCAGCAACGCCGCTTCGTCCTCACTGCCAAACAAGATCTTGGCAAACGGCTCATCGATCGCCGTATAGTGCGGCGACAAAAACGACCTGCCTGTCACCTCTTCAAAAATGCGCATGGTGGGGTTATCCTTATATAAATAGGTATCGTCAAAGGTGTTGATCTGAATCCCCACCTCGGGGCAACGCCCATCCACCAAGGCGATCAGCGGCAATACATCGCGCGACAGCGCCTGCCGCCAGACATAGCGGCGCGCGCGGTAATCAAAAAGGCCGCCGCCATTGACACAGCCAAACGGCGCATTGGGATCCAGCGCTTGGCAAATGGCCTCGGCAAACAGGGGCATACGCCCTGTCACAAAGGTGAACAGGCCACCGTTATCCTTAAAATAGGCGATCGCCTCTTGATTTTCCCGCGAGATCGTGCGGTCATTTTTGAGCAACGTGCCATCCAGGTCGGTACAAAGCAAAATGCCGTCAAATTTTCCCATTCAAGCCCTTCTTTCGGTCACAAAACAAGCTATACCAGTATCATAAAACATCCCTGCCAAAAAAGCAACCATAATCCATCTTGTTGTGACAAAAATCCATGAAACACACGGGGTGCGCGGATTGAAAACGGCGTGAAATTATGCTATACTGAACACACAAAACACGGTCACCGACACAAAAGGAGAAGAGTATGGACCAATATGCACAGCAAGCTCTGCGTGAGTATAACAGCGCCGACACCGCCGCTCATCCCGGTGGCGTTAACGGGCGCCCGTTTTGGAACATCAACGCCTCGCAGTTTACCTTTGCGCCCTCCTTTCAGTTTCCGCATATCCCCTCCTGCGCACAATATCGCTTTACCGCCACCGATAAAAACGGCGTCGCCCACACTTTCGACGCCGCCGAACCGACGGCATCGCTTTCGCCTGTTTGGGGGGATATCCCCACAGGTGTGGTCACCCTCACGGTGGAATCGGTCGAAAAGGATAGCGGTAAAGCGGTGTATCTCATCGGCGCGAGAACCTTTTATAAGCTCGCCCCCTTCCCCGGTCGCCAAGCCTTGCCGCCGCGTGCGCGCGCCTATCGCGAGGCCGCACTTCTTTCCTATCGCTATATTTTCCACAACGATATCGTACAGCATTGGCTGACACACGGCACCCCCAAGCCCGACTATGCCCACAACGTCTATCCTGCCAAGATGATCTCCAGCATTTTGCTCGCGATGGCGGATTATGCGGCGATGTCCCCCGAAAACGCCCAAGACGCCCTGCTTTTGGCACGTCGTGCGGCGGATTATCTGCTGTCCATCAGCTTCCCGACGGGCCATCCTCTTGCCGGATTGCCGCCCACATATTCCTTTGATGGGCTGGATGCCGACGAGGTCAACAAGGTGGCGCCTGCCGCCAAGGATTGTGTGGATACCACGATGATGATCTATCCCGTGTATGCAGGCATTGGCTATCTCGCGCTGGCCAAAGCGACAGGGGATGACAAATATCTCACCGCCGCTTTGACCATCGCCAACTTCTACAAGGAAAACCGCCATCCTTCGGGAAGCTGGTATCTGCTTTACGATTGCCGCACAGGCAAGCCGCTTAAGGATAACCTGTGCGTGGAATTTCGCTTCGTGGAATTTTTCCGCGCCCTGTATGACATCACCAACGAACCGCTTTGGCTGGAGCTTTCCGAGGGGCATTACCGCTACATTGCCGAGGTGTGCCTGAAAAATTACAACTGGGAAGGCCAGTTTGAGGACGTGACGGTGACCGGCAACTATCGCAACCTCACCCATTTTGCGGCCAACAAGCTCATCGGGCATATCGCCGCGCATCAGCGCGACGACCAAGATATGGTGGAGATCGCCAAGGATCTGATGCGGTTTGTGGAGGATCAGTTTGTGGTGTGGCGCGATATGCCTGCGTGGCTGGAAAATGAGGACGGCGTGCGCCACACCCCCTCGGGGCTGGAGCAGTATCTCTGCTATGCGCCCATCGATTCCAGCACCGCGACCATTATGCAAGGCTTTATGAATATGTACCGCCTGACGCGTGACCGCCTGTATCTGGAAAAAGCGATGGCGCTGGCAGATGCCATCACGCGGATGCAAGACGCCGACACGGGGCTTATCCCCACCTTCTTTATCGGTGAAAATGGCGCCTACGGCCGCTTTAACTATTGGATCAACTGTCAGATCGTCACCACCAACATCCTGCGCGAGCTGGCAGAGCTGACCGAAGCCGAAGGT
>JAZSHG010000147.1:0-2126 GCA_045533135.1 Acutalibacteraceae bacterium | reverse complement strand
TCCCGAAGGAACAGTTTATAAAATGGATCGCTGAACAAGCGGAGAAAGGAGCAGGGCGATGAAAAAGAAATACGAAAAACAGGACGGCTTCTTTATGTTGCCCAACGACATTTTCAAAATGGACTTGGATCCCTACACCTTCATGATCTACGCCTACCTCGTCAGTTGCGCCGGTGCCAAAGGGGAATGTTGGCCGAGTATTCCTACCATTGCAAAGACTCTGGATATCTCTCCCACCACCGTGCAAAGCCGCATTAAAATCTTGGAGGAGCGTCGCTACATCAAGCGGTACTATCACGGTGGCGTTACCGAAAGCGGAACACCGCGCACCTTCAACAATCATTACTTCGTGCAAGACTTTGATTCACCCTGGCGCTTTCATTTCTTCGAACACAAGAAAAAGGAGGAAAAGAAAAATCGCGAGGTATATGACGAGATACTGTTCTGATACTCGCCAAACGTTAAAGAGGGTTACCACGGCGTGAAAAGGTACAAGTGAACTATAACAAGGGAACAATTAAACCCCTTTTTGTCCGGTATATTACCGGGTCGAAATAAAAGCAGGAGAAAGCAAGTGTGCCACCACGCTGGCACCTTGCAGTTCACATCGGACGGCAACGCCGACCGTTTGGCGGTTTGTTGGCATTATGTCACATGGGTTGTGGATGCACCATTAAAGCAACTTTTTATAGGTTTGGTGTAATTGAGTGGTCACCGGTTTCGTGTATTTGCCCGTTTCAAGCCTTGTTTAACGATTATTTATCGGTGCTGTTTGTTGGTGTATTGGCTATTTTAGGAGGTTTTTATGGATTCGCCGGATAAGAAACGAATCAGCTTATATTTGGATAAATCCGTCGTTAAGAAGGCGGATAAGATCATCAAAGAATACGGGTTTTCCTCTCGCAATGAGTTCTATACCAAGGCAGTAGAAAACTTCATCGCAGATGAAATACTGCAGCAAAACGAGGATGTGCTCGCCGATAAGATTGCCCGTGCTGTTGTTGCTTTGAGCGAGGATAATGCCAAAGCGATTTCGAAAGGTCTGTTTCGTTATGCGGTGCAGCTGGAAATGGTGATGCGCATTATTGCGCAGCTCTCTGACTTTAAGGATGATGAGGTGGAAGACATGCGCAGAGAGGCCATCAACAACGTACGCCGTACGCGCGGCAAGGTGCAACTCGCCGATATTCTGAAAGGCTACTACAATTAGTCTGGATATTCAAAACAAGTTGTGGTATGGTGTTGTGCTGAAGAAAGGAGTGAGAATGTGCAAAAGAAACTACTGACCAACGGCAATGCGTTCAAGCGCACCGACGGACGATGGGGCGGTGTGGTTTGGTATATGGATGAGAGCGGCGAGCGCAAACGCAAGTCCTTCTCCGGCACAACCAAGCAAGAGGTCAATAAAAAGATGACTGAATACATCGCCAACTTTGAAAAGATGATTGAAGAATCGGATGAGAGCAAGAAAAACCTGTTTACCAGTATGCAAAATTGGCTTGAGGTGTTTAAGTATCCTTCGGTTGAGCGTACCACATACGACCGCCTGGAATGTACGGCTAAGAATCATATCTATCCCGAGCTTGGTGAACGAATCATATCCACTATCAAGTCAGCAGACATAAAAAGGATCCTCAATGATCGTATGGATAAAGGATACGCCTACACCACCGTCAAAAAGATACACAACCTACTGAATGAATACTTCCGTTATCTGACCGAGCAGGAGATCATCCAAAAGAATCCCATGCAGAGTGCGCCGATGATTAAGAAAGCAAACTTTATGGCGGCGCAGGGAAAAGAAAATCTCCCCGCGAATGAAACCGTCACGGTATTCACTCCCGAGGAGATTGATCGCTTCAAAAAGGAATGTTTCCGAAGTTGGGGTACAGGCAAGCGGATCTATCAGCAAGCGGCGGCGTATATTCTGATGCTGAACACCGGACTTCGCACCGGCGAGATGCTGGGACTGTTCAACAGTGACATTGACCTTGACAACCGCGTGATGCATCTGCAACGTGGTGTCAAAGAAATCGCGCGGCGCGATGGTGTCAATGCCGAGTCCGGCAGAGAGGTGTCGGTGGGAAAGCTCAAGAGTGTATCCAGTAAGCGCGATGTGCCCCTCA
>JAZSHG010000021.1:0-3744 GCA_045533135.1 Acutalibacteraceae bacterium | reverse complement strand
ATGGGCGGCGTTATCGGCATCGTGTTCTACGCGGTGTATTCCCCGATGCTGTCCATCATGCAAAATCTCGCTTAAAGAAAGGGCAAGACCATGACGCTTGATTTTGAAATCCTGCAATTCTTTGCATATAAAAAGATCATCAAGAAAAAACAGATCAACGAGATCTTATTGGAATGCCAGCGCCTTGATGTGCCTGCGGAGAAATATCTGTTGGCGCAAGGCATCTGCAATGAAGTGACCGCTTTGGCGGCGATGGGTGAGCTGTTCTGCTTGCCGTACATCGAGATGGACATGTTGGAGGTCGACGAAGAGCTTCTCGAATGCTTCAACCTGCCTTTCCTGCGTCGCCAAAAGTTTGTGCCTGTTTTTGTGGACAAAAACGGCACGATGGTGGTGGCCGTAGGCCGCCCACTGGATTTTATCGCGCTGTCGGCGATTTCTACCGTACATAGCGGCGCTCTCAACTTTATTCTGGTGCCGTCTGTGCAGATCGATATCTATCTCGACTCGTTGATGGCGGTTAAATCCACTGCTGTGGCATTGGATAACCTGCAACGTGAGAAGGATAAACGCCTGATCGACCGCGCCAACACCTCTAACGATGTGCAGGTTGAGAGCGAAGCAGACGTTATCAACGCCCCTGCGGTTAAACTGGTGGACTCTATCATCAAGGAGACCATTCCGTTTCGTGCGTCGGATATTCACATTGAGCCGCACGAAAAGAGCGTCTTTGTCCGCTACCGTATCGACGGCGACCTGTCCGATCGCGCGGAGTTTCCCATTGAGTCCTATCCTGCCATTGCCGCCCGTATCAAGATCTTATCGGGTATCAATATTGCCGAACGGCGTATTCCGCAGGACGGCCGTATCAATATGATGATCAACGGTACGGAGTATGACTTCCGTGTGTCTACCATCCCGACCATCCACGGTGAAAAGTTTGTTATCCGTGTCTTGGATAAGAGTGCTTTTAACCTCACTCGTAAAGAGTTGGGCTTCACCGACGAGAGCAACGTGGTGATCGAAAAGATTTTGGCGCATCCGCACGGTATCGTGTTGTTGACAGTTCCTACGGGTTGCGGTAAGACCACGACACTGTATGCGTTTTTGAAGGAACTTAACAAGCCTGAGGTCAATATCGTTACGGTTGAGGACCCTGTTGAGTATTCGATGTCGCGCATCAACCAGGTGCAGATCAATACCAAGGCAGATATGACCTTTGCCAACGCATTGCGCAGTATCTTGCGTCAGGACCCCGACGTCATCATGGTCGGTGAGATCCGCGATGAAGAGACAGCTCAGATCGCTATCCGCGCCGCTATCACCGGTCACTTGGTGTTATCTACCTTGCACACCAACGATGCTCCCGGTGCTATCACGCGTCTTATTGATATGGGTGCTACCAACTACTTGGTGGCAGATGCCATTGTCGGCGTTATCTCCCAGCGCTTGGTCAAGCGTCTTTGCCCTGCCTGTAAGAAGAAAGGTAAGACAAATGCGCGCGAGATGGCGCTTTTGGGTATTACAGAGCCGGTGTCCATCTGCCGCCCGCAGGGCTGTCAGTTTTGCGGTCAGTCGGGCTACCGTGGCCGTGTGGCTGTGCATGAGATCATGTATATGAATGAGTCTGTGCGCAGTGCTGTGTCGAATGGCAATAAGACCATTGAGCAGATCCGCGAGGTGGCAGAAGCCAACGGTATGGTGCCGATGTGGAACGCCTGCCGCGAATATGTGATCAAAGGTATCACCAGCATCTCTGAACTGATGACACTGTATATCGAGTAAGTCAAACGGCTCGCCAACAGGCGAGCCGTTTTTTGCCAGGAAAGGAATTCCTTGTCGGGACTTGTTTTTTTTCGACAACAGGTGTATGATAAACAGTATAGAGGTGTTTTCAGAAAGGAGGGGGCTGTGTGTCTAAAAAACATGAGTTGTACGTGCCTACCAAAACACTACTGTGGCGCATCTCTTTGCGCATCATATTGATTTTCGCAGTTGGTACTTTGGTGGCGACGCTGTGGAAGCAAGTGTTTAACCTGTTTGCCCCTTTTATATTGGCCTATTTGATAACGGCGTGGATATTTGCCCCCCTGCTCAAACGCTTTGGCAACAGATTAAATGCCGCACGGCGAATATGGTCGGTGCTGTTTATATCGCTGTTGCTTATTTTGGTGTTGGGCCTTGTGGCGGCTATCGTGTATTATTTGGTGATGCAGGTCATTTCGCTGGTCAACAATTGGGGCGAGACACAAAATGCCCTGTTTGAGGCGCGAGATACCTTAGCTGAGCTGATCGCTAGATATACGCATATGACCGTGGAAACGGCCCAAGATCATATTAACAACGCGATCGAGAGTGTGTTTGAGTGGGTTCGCACCGGGCTTTTTGATTATGAGGATATTCGGCAATATATAGATACGCTCAAAACCACTGTACCTGCGGTGGGAACGTTCCTGCTTAGCGCACTGTTCTTTGTAATGGCGATCTACTTCATGAGTGCCGACTATCCGCGCATTCGCCACAAGGTTGCACGTTGTGTGCCCAGGAGTGTACGTCCGCAGATGGCCGCTGTTAAGACGGCGGTGGTGAATGCCACCTTCGGATATCTGCGTGCGCAGTTAATTATATCGGGCGTGGTTACGCTGATCGCCTTCGTGGTATTGCTGATCTACGGACAAAGCTTTGCCCTTTTGTTTGCCTTACTTATAGGTATTGTTGATTTCATCCCCTTCTTTGGCAGTGGCGTGCTGTTGACTCCGTGGTCTATCATTTTGCTACTGCAGGGGGATTGGGTGAGCGCCATTGTGATGTTTGGCCTCTCCTTTGTGCTGTTCCTGTTCCGTAAGCTGACCGAGCCGAAAATTGTGGGCAACCAGACGGGCATGCATCCGCTGATTAGTCTGATAAGTATATACGTCGGTATGAAGATGGCCGGTCTTTTCGGTATGCTTTTTATGCCCGTCGTGTGGATGGCGGTTATCAATATGTACCGTGCAGGTGTGTTTGATGCCACCATTAAGGATGTGCGCGCGCTGATAGACCGTGTTGCCCAAAAGGCGCGTCTGCCCGAAAGCGACAGCGCGAATGAGGCTGATAAAACGCCTGCCCCAACCTCTGACGATACTGTGTAAAACTGTTTTCCCGGTACAGCGCATCAAACCTTATACTGATTGCGGGAGTGACAAGGATGAGCAAGTACAAAAACGTCAAGAGACGCGTTTATGAGATCATAGGCCCGGCTGCCAAGGGGGACACCCTTTCCTATATTGCGGATATTTTTGTCTGCGCGCTGGTACTGTTGTCTTCGGTGGCGGTTATTGTTGAACTGATCGGTGTTCCCGAGCAGGTGCAACACGCGTTGGAGATATTCGAGTACACAACAGTGGCTATCTTTGCCGTGGAATATTTGTTGCGGCTGTGGGTTTGTGAGTTTGCCTATCCGGAATGTAAGAACAAGTTTGCGGCGCTAAAAGAGTATATAACCTCTTTTGATTCGCTCATCGATATTTTGTCCATCGTGTCCATCTTGTTCAATCAGATCCCCAAACAGCTGGCTTTTTTGCGACTGATAAAGCTGGTCAAGTTGGCGCGATTGGTGAAACTTTCAGAGCACGTCAAGACATCTGATGCGCACCGAGAGAAGGCGGAAAGAGTCAAAAAACGCATCAATGAGATCATTGACAAGGGAAGAGAAGACGACAAGGTGTCAAAGGTATATGACAGTGTGTCGGTGATAATGATTTT
>JAZSHG010000137.1:0-4041 GCA_045533135.1 Acutalibacteraceae bacterium | reverse complement strand
CATATTTCTTCCCTTTTATAGACATTCTATGTTCGACTTCATTATTACAAGATGGACAAGAAAAATAAACCTTATTTTTTACTTTCCCTAACGCAAAGTCGTGCGTTCTTCTCGAACTTTTTTGAAATGTTGTTAAAGTTTTTTCTCCGCACCAAGGGCACCTATGCTTACTCATATCATCACCGCCTTAGGTGTATTATAGCATAAAAGCGGCGGAGGGGCAAGAGTTTGAGCGAAGCATCGGCAAAGCCGATGTGAAGTTATGCCGTTGGCATAGTGAAGTTTTGTGCTTTCGCACAAAGTGAAGTTAAGTGTGCCACTCACGCGCCGCAGCGCCTTTCACTTGCGAAGCAAACTTCACACACCGAAGGTGTGCTTCACGTGCCGTAAGGCACACTTAGTTGAAAAAGAAAAGACACGCTCTCGCGTGTCTTTCTTTTTCTGGCACCCCCAGTAGGAATCGAACCTGCAACTGCCCCTTAGGAGGGGGCTGTTATATCCATTTAACTATAGGGGCATCGTGTCACCGCTAATCTTATCACCGCATAGCGGTTTTGTCAACCGCGTCAGTGGGGGACAGGCGGCATTTTCCACTTGTCAGACGTCGAAAAAAGGTGTATACTGTCGGTATTATGACAAAAAGAAGGGATAGTCCCATGCACAAGTACCGTTTGTGTGCCTTGTTGACGGCAATGCTCATACTGCTTGTCGGCTGTGGCGGCGAAGCTGTCACGGCACCGACCACCACGGTTGCGGCCACAACCACCACGACCGTGACTACGACCACCACGACAACGGCGGCGCCGTCCACCACGACCACCACCAAACCGCTGGAATATAATCCGCTTACGGGCCTATATGATATGGCGGCAGGAAGTAACACCCGTGCGGTGGGCATTATGATCGGCAACGATAAAAAATCGCGTCCGCAAGTGGGGATCGACAAAGCCGATTGGTATATCGAAACCGAAACCGAAGGCGGCATTTCACGCATTATGGCGATATTCGCCAACTGTGAACGCGTACCGTCCAAGCTTGGCCCTGTGCGCAGTGCGCGCACGCCGTTTGTCAAGCTGGCACAGTCGCTTGACCTCATCTATGCCCATGCCGGCGGCAGTGTTGCGGCCAAGGCCCTGCTTGAAAAGCTGGACTTGGCGGATGTCAACGCCCTGCGTTATGAAGGCAGTACCTTTTGGCGTGACAAGACACTGCGCAAAGAGCGCGGCTATGAGTATAGCCTTTTAACCTCCGGCGCTAAGCTCGCCGCTCACGCCAAACGCAAAAATTACCGCACCTCCTCACGCAACGGCATCCCATTCACCTTTGACGGCAACGCCGCCAAAGGCAACAACGCCACCAAGATCCAGTGTGATGTCAGCTCGCGGCAGACGGTCAGCTTCAAATATGACGCCGCCGCAGGGCTCTACTACAAAAGCAACGGCGAGCTGTCGGATGCCACCCCTCACAAATCCACAACGGGTGGGCAGATCGCGGTGTCCAACGTAGTGGTGCTGTTCGACCGCCGCTATGCGGAAAATGATACCACCTCCACCTATGAGCTGGAAAGCGGCGAGGGACTGCTGTTCACCGCCGGCAAGGTGCGCTCCATCCGCTTTAACCGCACCGACAATTCCCTCACCTTTACCGAAGCCGACGGCTCCAAAGCGACCGTGTCCACAGGCAAAACCTATATTCTGCTGGTCAACAAGAACCTCAAAAACGGCACATTCTACCGTTCTTGATGGCATTTCTGCCGAAAATGCCGCCCATTCCTGCAAAATCACAGGGATAAACGCCGAAAAACGCAAGTAAATCAAACTTTTCTGAAATTTTTTCGTTTGAGTATTGCATTTTGGAAACGTGCGTTATATAATAAACCCATATTCGAAAAAAGGAGCGATCATCCTATGTCCTACATCGACGAAGTGCTGGCGGAAGTTATCCGCCGCAACCCCAACGAGCCTGAGTATATCCAAGCCACCAACGATGTGCTCAACTCCCTGCGTCCCGTTATCGAAGCGGAGCCGAAATATCAGTCCAAAGCGTTGCTCGAGCGTATGTGCGAGCCGGAGCGCGTGGTGATGTTCCGCGTGCCGTGGGTGGACGACAAGGGCGAAGTCCATGTCAACCGTGGTTTCCGTGTGCAGTATAACAGCGCCATCGGCCCCTACAAGGGCGGTCTGCGCTTCCATCCGTCCGTCAACCTGAGCATCATGAAGTTCCTCGGCTTTGAGCAGACCTTCAAAAACTCCCTGACCGGTCTGCCTATGGGCGGCGGCAAGGGCGGTGCTGACTTTGATCCGCGCGGCAAGTTCGACAACGAGATCATGTCCTTCTGCCAGAGCTTTATGACCGAGCTTTACCGCCACATCGGCCCCGACACCGACGTGCCTGCCGGTGATATCGGCGTGGGCGCGCGTGAGGTCGGCTATATGTTTGGCCAGTACAAGCGCCTTGTCAACCGCTATGAAGGCGTGTTGACCGGCAAGGGCCTGCCCTTCGGCGGCTCCCTCATCCGTCCGGAAGCTACCGGCTTTGGTGCTGTGTACTACACCGTGGAGATGCACAAATCCTTCGGTGAGGATATCAAGGGCAAGACCTTTGCGGTGTCCGGCTTTGGCAACGTGGCTTGGGGTACTGTCAAAAAGGTCACCGAGCTGGGCGGTAAGGTCGTCACCGTGTCCGGCCCCGACGGCTACATCTATGATAAAGACGGTATCAACACCGAAGAGAAGATCAACTTCCTGCTCGAGATGCGTGCCTCCGGTCACGACAAGGTGCAGGATTATGCCGACAAGTTCGGCGTGCCCTTCTTCGCCGGCAAACGTCCGTGGGAAGTCAAGGTCGACGTCGTGATGCCTTGCGCCACCCAGAACGAGGTTGGCATTGAGGATGCGAAGAACATCGTCGCCAACGGCGTGAAATACTACGTCGAAGTGGCGAACATGCCCACCACCGACGAGGCTGTGGAATATCTGCGCGAGAACAAGCTGGTCATCGCTCCCTCCAAGGCGGTCAACGCCGGCGGCGTGGCGGTTTCGGGCCTGGAAATGAGCCAGAACTCCATGCGCTATTCCTGGACGGCGGAAGAAGTCGATGCCAAGCTCAAGCAGATCATGGCGAACATCTACAAAAACTCCTTCGATGCCGCGAAGAAATACGGCATGGAAGGCGACCTGGTCGCCGGTGCCAACATCGCCGGCTTCCTCAAAGTGGCAGATGCTATGCTCGCTCAGGGCGTGGTGTGATCCAAACAAACCTAAAAAGCCCCGACAGTGTCGGGGCTTTTTCTTTTGGGGAAGGGTTTTGCGCAACCTATTCTTGCCTTCCCCCCGGTGGGTAGCGATCACAAAACCCTTGCAAACCGACACCGCGCGTGGTACGATATTGCCAAGGAAAACAAATACTGCCAAAGGAGTGGTTTCTATGAAAATATCCACCAATACCGCCGCGCCTGCCAAAATTCTCGGCGAGCAAAAAGCGGTGGAGCTGATCGCAAAAGCAGGCTTTGATGCGTGGGATTTTTCTATGTTTGATATGTGCCGCTATGATTGGCAAGCAGAAAAGATGCTTCCCAACGACCATCCGTTGGCAGGGGCCAACTATCTCGCCTTTGCGCGCGAGCTTAAACACATCGGCGAAGAGTGCGGCATCGTCTGCAACCAGTCGCACGCGCCGTTCCCGACGAGTTGCCGCGCCATTCGCGACTATATGCAACGTGCGATCGAGTGCACCGCCGAAGCAGGCGGTGAGATCTGCATCATCCACCCCGACAACAACGCCACCGCGGAGCAAAACGCCGAGATATATCAAGAGGTGTTACCCTTTGCACGCGGCTGTGGCGTAAAGATCGCCACCGAGAATATGTGGAACTGGGACAGCGAAAAGGGGCACTCCTGCTTTGCCGCCTGCGCCACTCCCGAAAGCTTTGTAAAGCATATCGATGTGGTGGGGGATGACTTTTTGGTCGCGTGCTTAGATATCGGCCACGCCGAAATGAAAGGCTCCGACACCTCTGCGGTGGAACTGATCCACGCGCTG
>JAZSHG010000118.1:0-5062 GCA_045533135.1 Acutalibacteraceae bacterium | reverse complement strand
TGACCGCGTGATGCTGGTGCTCAAACGCCACTATCAGTTCTGGTATGCGATCCTTGGTCTGCACAAGCTCGGTGCGGTAGCCATTCCTGCTACGCACCAGTTGCAGGCGCACGATTTCGAGTATCGTTTCCAGGCGGCAGGCGTGAGCGCTATCGTTTGCACCGCCGACGGAGACGTAGCCCATCAGGTAGATCTGGCACAGGCGACCTGCCCGACCTTGCAGACGAAGGTGCTCGTCGGCGGCAAACGCGACGGCTGGCACGATTTTGATGAGGAATTCCCGCTTTTCAGCACCCACTTTAATCGCACGGAAGATACTGCGTGCGGCAGAGATCTGCTTCTCATGTTCTTCACGTCCGGCACCACAGGCTATCCCAAGATTGCTGCCCACAACCACAAATATCCGCTCGGTCACTACATCACCGCCAAATATTGGCACGGTGTCAGCCCCGACGGATTGCACTTTACTATCTCCGACACCGGTTGGGGTAAGGCGCTGTGGGGCAAGCTCTATGGCCAATGGCTGTGCGAGGGTGCCGTATTCACCTATGACTTCGATCGTTTCGATGCGGCAGATATTTTGCCGATGTTTGCGAAATATCAGATCACGACCTTCTGTGCGCCGCCTACCATGTTGCGCATGATGATCAAAGAAGATATCTCGCGGTATGATCTCTCTTCTGTACGTCACATGACCACGGCAGGCGAGGCGCTCAACCCCGAAGTGTACCGTCAATTTGAAAAAGCTACCGGCTTGCAGATCATGGAGGGCTTCGGCCAGACCGAGTTGACACTGGCGATCGCCAACTTGATGGGCGGTACGCATAAGCTCGGCTCAATGGGTAAGCCCACACCGCTTTACGATATCGACATCGTGGATGCTGACGGCAACTCTGTGCCCGACGGCGAAACCGGTGAGATCGTGGTCAAAACCTCCGATCGCGTTCCCTGCGGCTTGTTCGAGGGCTATTACCGCGATCAGGAAAAGACCGACGAGGTATGGCATGACGGCTATTATCACACAGGCGATACCGCTTGGCGTGATGAGGACGGCTTCTTCTGGTATGTCGGTCGTGTGGATGACGTTATCAAATCCTCGGGCTATCGTATCGGGCCGTTTGAGATCGAAAGTGTTATCATGGAGCTGCCTTACGTATTGGAATGCGGTGTGTCTGCCGTCCCCGACGAGGTGCGTGGTCAGGTGGTCAAAGCGAGCATCGTGCTGGTCAAAGGCACCGAGCCGAGCGAGGAGCTCAAAAAAGACGTGCAGGAATACGTTAAGAAACACACGGCACCTTACAAATATCCCCGTATCGTTGTGTTCCGTGACGAGCTGCCCAAAACCATCAGCGGCAAGATCCAGCGCAACAAACTGTAAATATTTTCGAGACTTTGACGGAAATGTGTTGACAAAAACCGTACCCCCGTGTTATAATTAGCCCAAATTTTAATAAAGACTTTGATGGAGAGGGCAAAAGAATGTATCCTCCAGAGAGATGGCGGTCGGTGCGAGCCATCGGAGAACCCTTTTGTTGTAGCTCCTGAGTCGGGAAGAAGAAAACCGCTTTCGGTGAGTAGACCTTCCCCGTGATGGCTGCGTGAAGGCATAGGGGTTGTTGGACCCTGAGAGTGGTGGCTCCAAAGAGCTGCAATTTGAGTGGTACCGCGGGTAACTGAACGAATCAGCACCCGTCTCAAAGTTCTTCACTTTGGGGCGGGTGTTTTTGTTGCCCCGATAAAACGGAGTGTGTGCGTATGGAACAAATGACCGGACTCGATTTTAAAATTAAAGAAATGGCAGGGCGTATTTGCGAGCTGCGCCAGCTTTGCGGCTTAACTGTTGAGGAAATGGCCGTCAAAACAGGTGTTTCGGCGGCGGAATATGCCCAGTGTGAGGCAGGTAACAGCGACTTAAACTTTGCCTTTATCTATCGCTGTGCGCTGGCGCTGAGCGTCAACGTGACGGATATTATCGAGGGTACCAGCCCCAAGCTGACCTCCTACACCGTCACCCGTAACGGCGCCGGTCAAAAGGTGTCGCAGGCACACGGTATGACCTATTACAACTTAGCGTATGCTTTCCAAAACCGTATTGCTGAGCCGCTTTATGTGCGCTGTACATACGATGAAAAAGCAGAGCAACGCGACATTGAACTGACCACCCACGCAGGACAAGAGTGTGACCTGGTGCTGGAAGGCACCCTGATGGTGCAGGTCGGTGAGCACCGTGAGATCTTGGGCCCCGGCGACAGCATCTACTTTGATAGTGATACGCCCCACGGTATGATCGCGGTCAACGGTAAGGATTGCGTGTTCTATGCCATTGTGCTCAATCCCACGGGTGAGCAGATTCCGGAGCTCGCCCCGATGGTGACCGTTGCCAACGCCAACACGGCGCAAAAGGACACCGAGGAGCGCGTCTACAAAAAGTTTGTGGACACCGAAGAGGATGAAAACGGCACACCCACTTCTATCCGTTTCAAAAATACCGAAGGCTTTAACTTCGCTTTTGACGTGGTGGACGAGGTTGCCAAACGCGATCCTGAAAAGCTGGCGATGCTGCACATCTCGCGTGACAAGACCGAGCGCCGCTTTACCTTTAAGGATATGAAAAAAGCCTCCGCCCAGTGTGCCAACTACTTTAAGTCGCTCGGCATCAAAAAGGGCGACCGCGTGATGCTCATTCTCAAGCGCCATTATCAGTTCTGGTTCGCTATGCTGGGCCTCAACAAGCTCGGCGCGATTGCGATCCCTGCACCCAACCAACTGCTCGAGCACGATCTGGAATATCGCTTCCAGGCGGCCGGCGTCTCGGTGGTCATCTGCACTGCCGACGGCGATGTGGCCAATCAGGGGGACATCGCGGCGGGAAAATGCCCGACCTTACAGCACAAGCTGATCGTTAACGGCGCGCGTGAGGGTTGGCGCGCATTTGATGAGGAATATACCCTCTATTCTACCCATTACAATCGCACAGAGGATTCCCCCTGCGGCGATGATTTGATGCTGATGTTCTTCACATCCGGCACAACGGGCTATCCCAAGATCGCCGCGCATAGCTATAAATATGCGCTGGGTCATTTCCACACTGCCAAGTATTGGCACAACGTGGATCCCAATGGCCTGCATTTCACCATCTCCGAAACGGGTTGGGCGAAATCCATGTGGGGCAAGCTCTACGGCCAATGGCTGTGCGAGGCGGCAACCTTCGTCTATGACTTTGACCGCTTTGATGCGGCGGATATTCTGCCGATGTTTGCCAAATATCAGATCACGACCTTCTGCGCACCGCCGACCATGCTGCGCATGATGATCAAGCAGGATATCTCACAGTACGATTTCTCCTCTGTGAAACATATGACTACTGCAGGCGAAGCACTCAACCCCGAAGTGTATCGCCAATTTGAAAAAGCCACCGGTTTGCAGATCATTGAAGGCTTCGGTCAGACCGAAAGCACCATGATCATCGGCAATATGGTTGGCGCCGGTCACAAGATCGGTTCGATGGGCAAACCTGCGCCCATCTACGATGTGGAGATCGTGGATCCCGATGGTAACCCTGTTCCCACAGGCGAAACGGGCGAGATCGTGGTCAACGTCAAGGATGGCGCTCCCTGCGGCTTGTTTACGGGCTATTATAACGCCCCCGAAAAGACCGCCGAGGTGTGGTATGACGGTTATTACCACACGGGCGACACCGCTTGGCGCGATGAGGATGGCTTCTTCTGGTATGTCGGCCGCGTGGACGACGTGATCAAATCTTCCGGCTATCGTATTGGGCCGTTTGAGATCGAAAGCGTGATTATGGAGCTTCCCTATGTGTTGGAGTGCGGTGTCTCTGCCGCTCCCGATGAGGTGCGCGGTCAGGTGGTCAAGGCGAGCATTGGGCTGGTCAAGGGCACCGAGCCGACCGAGGAGCTCAAGAAAGAGATTCAGGAGTATGTAAAAAAGCATACTGCACCGTATAAATATCCGCGTATCGTGGTGTTCTGCGACAGTCTGCCCAAGACGGTCAGCGGCAAGATCCAGCGTAACAAATTGTAAGGTGGGTGACAGCGATGATACCCAACAAACGGATTGTGTTGCTCTGCGGCCACTACGGCAGTGGCAAAACCAACGTGGCGGTCAATTTGGCGTTTCACCTAAAAGAACGCTTCGACCGCGTGACGGTGGCGGACCTCGACATCGTCAACCCCTACTTTCGTACCAAGGATAGCCAAACGGCATTTTCACAGCGTGATATTCGACTGATTTGTTCAGAATACGCCAATTCAAACGTCGATATTCCTGCTCTGCCACCCGATATGTACGCAGTCACCGATGACCGCAATATGCGTGTGGTGGTGGATGTGGGCGGCGATGATCGCGGCGCGCTGGCATTGGGGCGTCTTGCTCCTGCCATTTTGGCTGAAAACGACTACGAGATGCTGATGGTGATCAACCGCTATCGCCCCTTGACCCCCAACGCCGCGTCCACCGTTGAGGTGATGCGCGAGATCGAAACCGCCTGCGGCATATCCTTTACGGGGCTGGTGAACAACTCCAACCTCGGAGAAGAAACCACCGCCGAGGATGTGCTGGCATCTGTGGCCTATGGCGAAGAGGTGGCGGCGCTGTCGGGCTTGCCCGTGTGCCTTACCACTGTTAAAGAGAGCTTGTATGACGAGCTTTCTTCCAAAGTTTCCGACCTGTTTTGTTTGCAACTGCAGACAAAACCGACCGAATAAACACCCCTCGACAATTCTGAAAAAAGGGAGTAATGATTATGGCAAAACTTACGTTCAAAACGGACAACTGCAAAGGTTGCGGTCTGTGCGTTGACGCCTGCCCCAAGCATCTGCTGCAGCTGGCGACGGACAAGATCAACAAGAAAGGCCATCATCCTGCCGAAATTACGGATGAGGCAGCCTGCGTTGGCTGTGCATCCTGCGCGATGATGTGCCCTGACTGTATCATCAAGGTGGAAAGGTAAGGTGAAGACTATGGCGGATAAAGTTTTGATGAAAGGCAACGAAGCGATCGCTGAAGCGGCGATTATTGCCGGTTGCCGTCACTATTTCGG
>JAZSHG010000134.1:0-2511 GCA_045533135.1 Acutalibacteraceae bacterium | reverse complement strand
GCACGCGTCCGATAACCATTTGCATATGATAGACGACGCCGTGCCGCCCGCCTGCGCCGCCTACGCCGCACCGCGCGAGGTGGAATTCACCACCGACGGCGTGATGACGGTACCGCGCTTTGAGGCGCTGTGCGACTATATCGAGGAGCACAAGGACGAACTCGACGCCGTCGTGTTCACGGGCGACGTCACGGATTTTCCGTCTGACTCCTCTATTGCCTACATCAAACAAAAGCTCGCTGCCCTACCCATCCCTTATATCTTCGCGCTCGGCAACCACGACTGGTCCTATTTCAACGAATACCACACCGCTTATGCCAAAGAGGTCGAGCGCCCGAAATTTGCCGACCTGTGCGACGGCAACACCGACGTACATAAGGTGAAGGTAGGGGAGCTGACCTTTGTTGCCGTAGACAACACCTGCGGCTACTACGAAGACGGTGTGGCGGAACAGCTCGACGCCGCACTCGCAGGCGAAACCAACGCCATCATCTGCCAGCATATCCCGCTTTTCGCGCCCACCCTGCACGATGACTGCGTCAAGCGTTGGAAACGCGATATCACCATCGGTAGTCAACTCGGTCGCCACAACGATAACTGGCAAAAGGTGATGTGCAGTATCACGCGCAATGGCTCGCCTGTCAAAGCCCTGTTCTGCGGCGACCTGCATTTTCCCCATATCGACGTGCTGACCGACGGCGTGACGCAGTATATGGCACCGCTGGGCTCTGCCGGCTATTATCACCACTATACCATCCACGGCTAACATCTTGACGCCACGGCAAAAATAGAGTACAATAATCAAAAATATCATGAAAATTTTTGGAGGTTACACCATGGCTGTTGTCAAACCTTTTCGCGCCCTGCAATTCACACCTGCTGCAGGTGAGATCGCGGCGCTGACCTGTCCGCCTTATGATATCATTTCCGAGGAACAGCGCGCAGCGTTCCTGCGCCAAAATCCCCACAATGTGATCCGTCTGGAACTGCCGCGCGAGGGCGAAAACCCCTATGCGGTGGCGGCGGAAACCTTGGCGGCATGGCAAGCCGAGGGCAAGCTTAAGCAATACGATGTTCCTGCCTTTTATCTTTATGCCATCGACTTTACGGTTGACGGCAAGGAGTATAACATTGCCGGTATTGTCGGCGCGGTGCAGTTGTCCCCCTTCTCCGAGGGTGTGGTGTTGCCGCACGAGTATACCCTGTCCAAAGCCAAAGCTGACCGCTTTGAGCTGATGAAAGCGACCGCTTGCAATTTCAGCAACATCTATTCGCTGTATCAAGACGGCGACAACAAGCTGGACGTGATGACCTTTGCCGATACCGCGACTGCCGTGTTTGATATGGTGGACGAGGCCGGCTTGCGTCACCGCCTGTGGGCGATCGAGAACGAGGCGGATTGTGAGCGTCTGACCGCACATTTTGCGGATAAGAAGCTGTATATCGCCGACGGCCATCACCGCTATGAAACCGCCATCCACTACCGTGACTGGCGTCGTGAAAACGGCACGCCCGTGGGCGCACCCTCCGACAGCGTGATGATGATGCTGGTGGAGATGAGCCATCCCGGTTTGGTGGTGTTCCCGACTCACCGCTTGGTACGCAATCTGCCTCAGGCGGATGCGGCGGCACTGCTCAAAGCCTGCGAGGGACAGTTTGCGGTGGAAACGGTGGCACCTGCCGATTTCAAGGCGTCGCTCGATGCGGCTTATGCCCAGGGCAAAACGGCGTTTGGTTTTTATGCTAAGGACGCCGCCGCTCTGCTCACCCTCAAAGACGATACCGCTGTCAAGGCGTTGTTGCCCGAGCTGTCTGCCGCGTCGCAGGAGCTTGACGTGACGGTGCTGCACACCCTCATTTTGGAGCAACTGCTCAAAATCGACAAAGAGGATATGGCGGCACAGCGGAGCCTTACCTATACCCGTGATATGGCAGAGGCGATCGCTTCTGTGGATAACGGCGACAGCCAGTATGCGTTCCTGCTCAATCCCACCCGTGTGTCCGAGATCGGCGCGGTGGCGTCTGCCGGTGAAAAAATGCCGCAGAAGTCGACCTATTTTTACCCGAAACTCATCACCGGTCTGACCATGCGCTGGTTGGAACAAGAATAACCTACTTTTCTTTTGGAAAAGAAAAGTAGGCAAAAGAAAACCGATTTCCTTTCTTTTGAAGAAGTAGGCAAAAGAAAACCGATTTCCTTTCTTTTGAAGAAGTAGGCAAAAGAAAACCGATTTCCTTTCTTTTGAAGAAGTAAGCAAAAGAAAACCGATTTCCTTTCTTTTGAAGAAGTAAGCAAAAGAAAACCGATTTCGCACGACTTAAAAACGGTGCTATTGTAGGGGACGGCGGTCTCGCTGTGGCTTAAGTCACCTCGCGGCTCTGTGTAGGGACAGGCGCGCCCATCGGAAGTGCCCTTGGGGTATCCTCGACTGTCCGTAACCACCGGACTGTCATTCATTGCGCTCGCGCCGCTTCGCTACCTCGACGTCCCACCGTTTCCTGCAAAGGAAA
>JAZSHG010000192.1:0-5161 GCA_045533135.1 Acutalibacteraceae bacterium | reverse complement strand
ACGTTGCATCTGGCCGCCCGACATCTGATTGGGCTTTTTCTTGAGCTGATCGCCCAAACCGACACGTTCGAGCACTTCTTTTGCACGGCGTGTGCGCTCTGATTTGGAAACGCCCGACAGTGTCAGCGCCAGTTCCACATTCGCCAGCACCGTTTGGTGGGGAATGAGGTTGTAGCTTTGGAACACAAAGCCAATGGAGTGGTTGCGATAGGCGTCCCAATCGCTATCGTTGAATTTTTTGGTGGAGACGCCGTTTACCGACAGGTCGCCGGTCGTGTAGCGGTCAAGACCGCCCACAATGTTGAGCAGTGTCGTTTTGCCGCAACCCGAAGGGCCCAGCACCGATACAAACTCGTTGCGGTGAAATTGCAGACTCACGCCTTTGAGCGCGTGCACCTCGGTGTCACCCAGGGTATAGGTTTTGACGATGTTTTCCAGTTTTAACATATACGATACCCGCTTTCTTGCCGTGCGAACCAGTAGCGCACACAGCGTGGTATTTTTTGGCTTACTTAAAGTATAGGAAAAGAATAACAGAAAAATATGAACAATGTGTATACAAAGCGAAAAAAATCACTTTTTAAACCAACACGTATCGACACAAAAACTCTACCGCCAGTGCACCTACGCAGGCACAAGCCGCTACCACAGGCAGGCCTTTGCCCTTCCAGGCGGCAAACAGCGCGATCGCAACACCTGCCACGGCCGACCAAAGATTGCCTGTAGCGTAAAAACAGGCAGGTACGGTCATCACAGTCAGCACTGCAAAGGGAATGTAGTAAAGGAAGGACAGAATAAAGCGATTTTTGATCTTTTTGCGCACCAGCACGAGTGGAAGCATGCGAATGAGATAGGTCACGCCGGCACAAACTGCCAGATAGATAAAGAAGCTGTATTCAGGCATTGTCTGCGCCCCCTTCCTCGGTCACTTCGATAGGGGCGATCGCCGCGCAAAGCAAAGCGGCGGCCACAGCGCAGATGATGATGACAAAGCCGTTGGGGATATCTTTTAGAACGGGCAGATAGTAAAACGCTATGCTCAAAGCGGCTGCCACGCCGACACAGACCGCTGTAGCGCGGTGCGAGCGCACGCCGGGCATCACGATGGCAATAAACATACCGTAAATGGCAAGCCCCAAAGCGGCGGTGATGACCTCAGGCAAAATATCGCCTGCCACCGCACCGAGCAGTGTGCCCAAGCTCCATCCGAGATAGGGTGTGGTGATGAGCCCATACATATAGCTGCGCCCGACAGCGCCTTTTTGTGCGGATGCCACCGCAAATACCTCATCGGTGTTGACAAAACTGATAAGAAAGCGGTCAAAAAGCCGTACCGACGGCCCCAGCTTTTGCGATAGAGATACCGACATCAGCGCATAACGCAGGTTGATGATGATCTGTGATACCACCAGCTCGCTGAGCAAGCCACCGCTTGCGATGATCGGCACTGCCGCCAACTGACCTGCCGAGGTGACGTTGGTCATGGAGATGAGCAGTGTTTCGGGGATCAGCAGTCCGTTGGCAATGGCAAAAATGCCAAAGGCAAAGGAAACGGATAGATAGCCGATGCCAATAGGCAGACCGTCGATCAGTCCCTTCTTAAACGTGTTGTGCTTCATGATACTGTGAGCGGCAAGCCGCTTTTCGCCGTCCTTTATTTGGATTTTTCGTCAACGGATGGTGCCGCCGCCAAGTAGCAGGTCGCCATCGTAAAATACTACCGCCTGTCCCGGAGCCACGGCACGCTGTGGTTGCTCAAAAGCTACCAGTGCCGTGCCGTCCTCCTGCACTGTCACCGTCGCCGCCGCAGGCTTCGCCTGATAGCGGATGCGCGCAGTGACCTTTAGGGGGAATTTGGGGGTGGGGATGGACACAAAGTTCAGTTGCTCGGCAACAAGCGTATCGGCATATTGCCGCCCCTCAACGCCCAGCACCACCCGGTTGGTGGCGGCGTCAAGACGCACGACGTACATCGGCTGTCCCAGCGCAATGCCGAGTCCCTTGCGCTGGCCGACGGTATAGCGATCCAGTCCTGCGTGTTGCCCCAAAACGGTGCCGTTTTCGTCGACAAAATCGCCCGCAGGCATAGTGCGCCCGGTATAGCGGCGCAAAAATGCCGCGTGGTCGCCATCGGGAACAAAGCAGATGTCCATGCTGTCGCCCTTGTTGGCAACAGGCAGTTGATATTCCGCGGCCAGTGCGCGCACCTGCGCCTTGTCCATGCCGCACAGCGGAAACAATGTGTGCGCGAGCTGCTCTTGCGTGAGCGAATAGAGCATATAGCTTTGATCTTTGGCACTGTCGCCGCAACGCAACTGCCACCGACCGTTGTCGGTGTCTTGCGTGATATGGGCATAATGCCCTGTGGCGATATAGTCCGCACCGATCGCTTTAGCGTAGTCCCACATTGCGCCGAATTTGAGCGCACGGTTGCACAAAATGCAAGGGTTGGGAGTGCGTCCTGCGGCATATTCCGCCGCGAAAATATCCACCACCTGCCGGCGAAACGGCTCGGTAAAATCGGGTACACGGTGGGGGATGCCCAGAACCTCGCAAACAGCGGCGGCGTCATGCGCCTCCGCCAAAGGATCTTTTTCAGGCGGCAGGGTGCGGCTGTCCAATAGCCGCATCGTCACGCCGATGACCGAAAAGCCCTGCTGTTTCAACAGCAAAGCGGCCACCGAGCTGTCCACGCCGCCGCTCATGCCCACCACAACGGTCTTTGCCAAAAGCCGCACCTCCTTTTTGCCTATATATAGACATTCTACACCCACACGGCTTTGGTGTCAACGCCGACCGAACAGTTCTTTCAAAATTCCGCCTTTGCGCTTGCAAGAAATAGGCGTGGGTGTGCACCGAAAATGCACCAAGATGGTTTCATCACCGATCACGGCAATGTCTTCCCAGCGAATGACGATATCCGGCTCGTGGCCGCCCAGCCCTAAAAATCGCGGCCGTCCGTGTATCACAATAGCGCAAAGACACGCACTGCACGAATCCACCTCCACATCGTCCACACAGCCCAGCCGATTGCCTGTGTCCAGATCGATCACTTCTTTGTTGTGTAATTCGGTAATACGACAAACCATAAAGCACAACTCCTCTCTGTTTTCGGTGTATGCCACACTGCATACAAATATGCGGCAACGGTTGACAAATACAGAAAAATCGTGCATAATGAGTAATATTCCAAAAGAGAGGCGATGGCAACTATGGGAGACACTTTAGCACAAAAGCTTATCCGCGCGCACTTGGTCTGCGGCGAAATGGTCGTGGGACAGGAGATCGGTCTGCGGATTGACCAAACACTGACGCAGGATGCCACTGGCACGATGGCTTATCTGGAATTTGAGGCTATGGGCGTGCCGCGTGTGCGTACTGAGCGTTCGGTGGCATATATTGATCACAACACCCTGCAAACGGGTTTCGAAAATGCCGATGACCATCGGTATATCCAAACTGTGTGCAAAAAGCACGGCTTGTATTTTTCTCGCCCCGGTAACGGCATCTGCCATCAGGTGCATCTGGAGCGCTTTGGCATTCCCGGCAAAACCTTGATCGGCTCCGACAGCCATACCCCCACGGGTGGCGGTATCGGTATGCTGGCATTTGGTGCCGGTGGCTTGGACGTTGCTGTTGCGATGGGCGGCGGTACGTACTACATCACGATGCCCCGTATCGTTAAGGTCGAACTGACCGGCAAGCTGTCTCCTTGGGTGGCGGCGAAGGACGTTATCCTCGAAGTGTTGCGCCGTATGTCCGTTAAGGGCGGCGTTGGCAAGATCGTGGAATATGCAGGCGAGGGTGTCAAGACCCTGTCAGTGCCTGAGCGCGCGACCATCACCAATATGGGCGCGGAACTCGGCGCTTCCACCTCGGTGTTCCCCTCCGATGATGTGACCCGTCAGTTTATGGCGGCACAGGGCAGAGAGGCCGACTGGGTGGCGCTGGCGGCAGATGAGGACGCGGTGTATGATGAGGTCATCACCATCGACCTGTCTGCGCTTGAGCCTTTGGCGGCTTGCCCCCATTCCCCCGATGCGGTCAAGCCCGTGTCGGCATTGGCCGGTATGCGTGTTAACCAGTGCTGTATCGGCTCTTGCACCAACTCCTCCTTGCAGGATATGCTCAAAGTGGCGGCTATCCTCAAAGGCAAGACCGTTCATCCCGATGTCAGCCTGTCTATCGCTCCCGGTTCTAAGCAGGTCTACAATATGCTCGCCGAAAACGGCGCGCTGGCCGATTTGATCGCCGCCGGTGCACGTATTCTGGAATGTGCTTGCGGCCCTTGTATCGGTATGGGCCAGTCTCCCAATTCTGCAGGCGTTTCCTTGCGCACCTTCAACCGCAACTTTGAGGGCCGCTCGGGCACTGCCGATGCGCAGGTGTATCTCGTCAGCCCCGAAACGGCGGCCGCCGCCGCGCTGACAGGTGTGTTCACCGATCCGCGCACGCTGGGCGATGCCCCTGTGGTGAAAATGCCCGAAAAATTCTTGCTCAATGACAATATGATCGTGCCCCCGGCTTCTGTGGAGGAAGCGGACGGCGTGGTGATCGCGCGCGGCCCCTGCATCAAGCCCTTCCCCAAGACCGCACCGTTTGCCGATACCATCAATGCCAAGCTGATGCTTAAGGTCGAGGACAACATCACTACCGACCACATCATGCCTGCAGGCGCCAAGATTTTGCCTCTGCGTTCGAACATTCCTGCCATTTCCGAACACTGCTTTGTCCGCTGTGATCCCGCATTCCCTGCGCGTTGCAAGCGCGAGGGTGATGGCATCATCGTGGGTGGTGCCAACTACGGCCAGGGCAGCTCGCGCGAACACGCGGCGCTTGCCCCCCTGTACTTGGGCATCAAAGCGGTCATCGTGAAATCCTTTGCCCGTATCCACGTGGCCAACCTCATTAACGCCGGTATTCTGCCGCTTACCTTCAAAAATGAGGCGGATTATGACAAGCTCACGCTGGGCGATGAGCTGTGCCTGCCCGATGTGCGCCGCCGTTTGATGATGGGTGGACCTGTTGTGCTGGAAAACCGCACGACAGGTCAGACCATTGAGCTGTGCCACACCTTCTCCGGCCGTCAGATCGATATGCTGCTTGCCGGCGGTCTTTTGGACTACACCCGTGAGCAACAGGCCTAAATCATAAAATAAAA
>JAZSHG010000243.1:0-6002 GCA_045533135.1 Acutalibacteraceae bacterium | reverse complement strand
TTTTTTTGAAAAACCCCTTGATTTTTGCAAAAAGCATGCTATAATAGCATTGTAAACATTTGTTCGGAACAAGTGTTCGAACGAACGGAGGTATGAAATATGTGGAATAGCTTGCTGTCGATCATCCTGATGGGTGGGATGTTTTTGATAATGCTTAACAAGGGAAAATTGGCATCAACGCGCCGTATGGCACTTTTGCCGCTTGCGGTTTGCGGCATAGAAGCATGGCTTTTCGGTCTGCTCAGTGTGGGCTTGTTCCCGATTTTGAGCGTGATCCTTTGGGCGACACGTTTGACCCTTTTGGCTTGTTGCGTTTTGAAACTGCGACAGGATGCGCAAATTGCGCGCCGCCGTGCTCGCCGAAAAGCAATGGAAGAGCGCCGCGCTGTTACAGAAACCGTGTCCAATCGTGTGACTTTTCTGCCGTATTGTGCTTGAGAATAGCTTTGCACTTTCATTTTGGTCTTATTTTGGACTTGTTTGGCCATATATTGGATAAAAAAAGCTACTTTTTTATGAAAAACACTTGCAAAACGCCATAATATGGGGTAGAATAGTTGCAGGTCATTGAATAACACTTGTCCAATTTCGGGCTTTGCCCGTTGGTCATAAGAAAAAATGGAGGTTTCAAGTTATGAACAAGGTTGAACTCGTTGCTGCTGTTGCAGAAAAAGCTGCTCTGTCCAAGAAAGATGCCGAGAAGGCTCTGAATGCTGTTTTGGAAACTGTCGTTGCTACCCTCGCTGCCGGTGATAAGGTTTCTCTGGTTGGCTTTGGTACTTTCGAGACTCGCAAACGTGACGAGCGTCAGGGCCGCAACCCCGCTACCGGCGCTACCATCACCATCCCTGCTTCCACCCAGCCTGCTTTCAAAGCCGGCCGTGCTTTCAAGGATGCCGTTGCGAAATAATTTGCGTTCCCTCAAAAGCCGCCTTTTTGGGCGGCTTTTTTGTTAAGGAGTTGAGAGTATGCGGTTGGATAAATATTTGAAAGTTTCGCGGCTGATCAAACGCCGCACCGTTGCCAACGAGGCCTGTGACGCAGGACGTGTTTTGGTGAATGGCAAAGTCGCCCGTGCGTCGTATGATGTCAAGATCGGTGATATGATTGTTATCGCACTTGGCGCGCGTGAGGTAAAGGTGGAAATTACGGCTATTCAGGAAACGGTAGGCAAGAGCGACGCCGATATGCTGTACAAAATTATCAACTAAAAAAGAGCCGCTGATCTTCAGCGGCTCTTTTTATCAAATTATTTTTCAAGCAAACGGTCACGAATCATCCGCGCACATTTATAGATATCTCCGCCGCCCATCGTGATAACCAGATCGCCCGCCTCAACATTTTCGGCGGCAAATGCGGCAATCTCTGAGAAGGTTGCCAAATAGGTTGCGTGTGGGATGGGATCGGTGATCTGACGGGAATGTACTTGATAGGTGTTGACTTCGCGCGATCCCATAATATCACTGACGATGACACGGTCGGCAATCGACAAGGACGCAATAAACTCATCCAAATGCTTGACAGTACGCGAGAACGTAAAGGGTTGAAACACGGCCCATACACGGCGATATCCCATCGACATGGCTGTTTTAAGGGTGGCTTCGATCTCGGTAGGGTGGTGCGCATAGTCATCGACGATAGTGACATCGCTAAAGGTGCCGAGAATCTCAAAGCGGCGACCGGCACCTGTGAAATGGGCAAGTCCCTGTGCAATGTCTGTTGCGCCAACGCCGCAAAGAGATGCCGCTGCCGCTGCTGTGAGCGAGTTACGCACATTGTGCTCACCGGGAACGCCGAGCTGTACTGTCGTCAAAAATGTGCCGTTATGGTATAGGTCGTAAATGCCATACGAGCCACGCTCAAAGCGGATGTTGCGTGCCTGCCATTCGCAATTGTCGCTCAAACCGCAACGGATAATTTTTTGGCTACCGTTTAAATTTTCGACAGCTTTGCAAGTGTTGGCATCATCTGCGTTAATGATTACGGCACCCGTAGTCAGCTCTGCGAAGTTGTGGAAGGATTTAATAACGTTTTCAAGGCTGCCGAAATAGTCCAAGTGGTCGGCGTCCACGTTGAGGATAATGGCAATAGCAGGACGCATTTCCAGGTAGTGATCCTGAAACTCGCAAGCCTCGCAAACGAGCGTATCGGTTTTGCCTGCGCGTCCGTTGGCATTGATGAGGGGGAGACGACCGCCAATAAAAACAGAAGGGTCTTTGTCGGCCTCCAGTAAAATTTGAGAGAGCATGCTGGACGTGGTGGTTTTACCGTGTGTACCGGCAACGGCAACGGTATTACTGTAGCGGCGGCTGATTTGTCCAAGCAGCTTGGCGCGCTCAATCAGTGGGATTTGTTGCTCTTCGGCCGCCACCAGTTCAGGATTGTCTTTTTGCACAGCGGCGGTATACACGACCAACTGCGCATCGCCGATATTTTCGGCGCAGTGCCCCATACGGACAGTAATGCCGCGCGAACGCATGCGGTTCACATTATCGGACTCGTTATTATCCGAACCGGTGATGATGTAGCCTTGCGCGTGCAGAATTTCTGCCAGCGGACTCATACCCGAACCGCCAATGCCGACAAAGTGAATACGGCTGACAGATTGTAAAACGTTGTCTATCATATCAAATACGCCTTTCTGTGCGTGATTTTTTGCAAATTCAGTATATCACTTTCGTTTGTAGGTTTCAAGAGAAAAGCGGCGGAAAATGTATAATGAAAAAACTCTAAAAAATTTGCAAAAAACGCTTGCATTTTTCTGCGTACTGTGATATTATATATCGGTATCTGGTGTCCGGTTGTGAATAGCAACTGGGGGTTAATGCCAAGCGAAAGCAAGACATTAAAGCGGGCGGTCCTCTGCCAATACGAGCAAGAACGCCTGAAAACAAGGAGGAAAAACCATGGATGCTTTGAAATTGATTGCGGCTGACAGTCTGAAAGAGAGCGCACCTGCTTTCTCCATCGGTGACACTGTTCGTGTGGACGTGAAGATCCGCGAGGGTGAGCGTGAGCGTATCCAGGCTTTCGAGGGTACTGTTATTGCCAAGCGCGGCAGCGGTGTTGCTGAAACCTTTACCGTTCGTCGTGTGTCCTACGGCGTGGGTGTGGAGCGTGTTTTCCCGCTGCATTCCCCCAACGTGGCTGCTGTGACGGTTGTTCGTCGCGGTAAGGTGCGTCGCAGCAAGCTGTACTATCTGCGTGATCGCGTGGGTAAGGCGGCCAAAGTTAAGGAACAGCTGTAATAGTTGTTTCCGCAAAGAGCGAGAAAAAGGGACGAGTTTCGTCCCTTTTTTGCTTTATTTTTCCATACATCTGTGCTATAATACAAAAAGGTGGTGATTACTGATGCAAGCGAAAAATTCTCTCGAAAAATGCACTTTAGCTGTGAAAAAAGTTGGCGGCTTTATTCGTCGTCACACAGCAACCTGCTACGACGTGCTATCGGGCGTTTGCGTTGTGTTGGTAGTCGTTTCTTTTTTGTTGACATTTGTGCTCAGGCAGGTCACGGTTGCTGGCGATTCTATGAAAGACACCTTGTTTGATGGTGATCGTTTGCTTGTTTCCTCTGTTTTTTACGATGAGCCGCAACGTGGGGATATTGTGATTATTCGCCGCTATGTTGAGGAGCCGATTGTCAAGCGCGTTATCGGCGTTGCGGGCGATACGGTATACATCGATCCACAGACCAAAGAACTGTTTGTAAATGATGAACTGCAAGTGGAAGATTATGTACACTATCCGAATGCAATTGTGGATATGACGGAACCTGTGACTGTGCCGGATGGCTGTATTTTTGTTATGGGTGATCATCGCGATCTGTCTTTTGACAGTCGTGACGAGGATTTGGGATGTGTGGACGTGCGCGATGTGGTTGGAAAGGCTATTTTCCGCCTGTATCCCCAAACCGGCTTTGTCGATTGAGGTGATTTGATGAGTGATAATACCGTCAGCAAAAATGTTGACCTCAGAAAAAGGTGTTCTCTTGCCTATGAAATTGTGGGCACTATGGTCACGGCACTGGTGTTTTTGGCCATTGTCTTTTGTTTTCTTTTTCGCGTGGTCAGTGTCGAGGGCGATTCTATGCAACCGACGCTGTTGGATCAAGAAAGGCTTTTGATCACCTGCGGATATGTCAAGCCGCAACACAGCGATATTGTGGTCGTTTCTCGCGACGATAATGTACCGCTGATAAAACGCGTGATCGCTTGTGAAGGCGATTCGGTTGTCATCCGAGATGGCGTAGTAGTGATCAATGGAAAAGAGTTGGACGAGCCTTATTTGGACAGTGCAACGTTGTTTTCCGGTTTTTTGGATACAGAGGTAACTGTCCCTGAAAATTGCTTTATTGTGCTGGGGGACAATCGCGGCAATTCCCATGACAGCCGTGATATTGGGTTTGTCAAGGCGAAGGATATTATGGGAAAAGTCATTTGCCGCATTTTTCCGATCGATAAGCTTGGCGCTGTGAATTGATGGAGGTGCTTTTGTGGAGATGCAAGAAAACGGGAAAGTAATACAATGGTTTCCCGGTCACATGACACGCACACGCCGCAAAATGCAAGAGAGCTTAAAATTGGTTGATGTTGTGGTAGAAGTGGTGGACGCGCGCGTGCCCTTTTCCAGCCGTAACCCCGATCTGAAAAGCATTGTAGGCAACAAGCCGCGTGTTGTGGTGCTCAATAAGTGCGATATTGCCGACGAAGCAATGACCACGCGCTGGATCACAGCGTATCGTCAAAAAGGCATTACGGCGTTGGCTGTGGATTGTAAGAGTGGGCGTGGCGTCGCAGGTTTTTCATCTGCGTTGCGCCAAGTCTTGGCAGATAAACTGGCCGCTTGGGAGGAAAAAGGAGTACATCGCCCCATCCGCGCGATGGTGGCCGGCGTGCCAAACACCGGAAAATCCTCCTTTATCAACCGTATGTCCGCCGGTAGCAAAGCCAAAACCGAGGACCGTCCCGGTGTCACACGTGAAAACCGCTGGTTTACGCTTAAAGACGGTACGCTTTTGATGGACACCCCCGGCATTTTATGGCCAAAATTTGAAGACCAAACGGTTGCGCGGCATTTGGCGTATACAGGTGCTATCCGTGATCAGATATTGGATATTGAGGAGCTCGCATGCGGACTTCTTAGCCTCTTGCAGCGCGACTATTATCCGCTGTTGGCGGCGCGATATAAGCTTGATGAAACACCGACGAATGATGATAGCTGGGAATTACTGCAGTTGATCGGAAAGAAGCGCGGTATGCTGGTGTCCGGCGGAGAAGTCAACACCGAACGTGCGGCTATTATGCTTTTGGATGAGTTCCGCGGCGGAAAGATCGGGCGTATCACTTTAGAGCAGCCGGAGGGACGGTATGACAAACCATGAATACGATGCGCTTTGGCGCGCACAGGGGGCTACGGTACTTTGCGGTGTCGATGAGGCAGGACGTGGTCCTTTGGCCGGCCCTGTATTTGCGGCGGCTGTGGTGCTGAACCCTGAAGACCCTATTGAGGGGCTCAATGATTCCAAAAAACTCACAGAAAAGAAGCGTGAGGCGCTCTTTGATGAAATTTGCAGCCGTTCGCTGGCGTGGGCGGTGGCATCTGCCTCGGTTGAGGAAATTGAATCGGTCAATATTCTCAATGCCACCTATTTGGCTATGAGTCGTGCCGTGGAGCAGGTGATGGCGAAAATGACACCGTCTTTGGTGCTGGTTGACGGCAACCGCATACCACCGCAAATCACGTTGCCTTGCCAATGCGTCGTAAAGGGGGATGCCTTGTCGGCTACAATCGCGGCGGCATCTGTTCTGGCCAAGGTCAGCCGTGATCGCTTGCTGATGGAATGGGACAAGACGTACCCACAATATGATTTTGCCAAACATAAAGGATACGGCACAGCACTTCACTATGAGCGGCTGAAAATGTATGGTCCGTCACCGGTTCATCGTATGAGCTTTCTCAAGAAGTGGCTTGAGAGTGAAAAATAATCAGTGTTTTAGGAGGGG
>JAZSHG010000260.1:0-5862 GCA_045533135.1 Acutalibacteraceae bacterium | reverse complement strand
TCGTTGGAACAAATAGCGCACGACCTTAACTATAATGCCAAATATATCTCCACCCTTTTCAAGCGTCGTATGCAGGTTGGCGTGGCGGAATATATCAGTATCTTACGTGTGCAACAGGCGTGTACACTGATGGAGGAGGGAATTACCTCGGTCAAGGATATTGCTTTTCTGTGTGGATTTCGCGACCCACTCTATTTTTCCAAAGTGTTCAAAGCACGTATGGGTATTTCTCCGCGCGGACACATGGCAGAACTGGCCAATAAAAGCGGGAAGGATGAGTGAGATGAAAAATAAACCGTTGGTGGGCATTGACGCGCTGGGGCGCGCCACGCCGCTTCCTGCACGGGTAGACACGCAAAAACCGAACAGGCTTACGGGTGTTTTCTATTTTCTGTGGATGGAAAATGAGGGCAATATCCCCGTGTATGACATATCCAAAATCACCGCCGCAGACCCCAAGGCAGGCTACAAACCCGACTCCGACGTGTGGGGCAAGTACAGCGAGGCTCACTATTGGGGTGAGCCGTTTTACGGCTACTATTGGCAGGGTGACGAGTGGGTCGTGCGCAAGCACATGAAGTTGCTTATCGGTGCCGGGGTGGATTTTTTGTTTTTTGACACCACCAACGCGGTCATCTATGCCGATAAAGCTAAACAGGTGATGCGCATTTTGCAGGAATATTACGACGACGGCTTTCGTGTGCCGCAGGTGATGTTTTACACCAATACGCGTTCGGGCGACACGGTGCAGGAGATCTACGATACCATCTATAAGCCGCAGTATTGCCCCGATATCTGGTTTTGCTTGGACGGCAAGCCTGTCATCATTGCCGTGGAGGAGGAATGCTCCGCCCAAACGCGCGCTTTCTTCAATATTAAAAAATCCCAGTGGCCCAATGAGCCCGACAAGCAGGGGGGCTGGCCGTGGATGGATTTCACCAGACCTCAGCGCGTGTTCGATGATATGGATGGCCGTCCTTCCATCATCAACGTATCGGTCGCCCAGCATCCGCAGGAGCGATTCGGCGACCAGGTGCTCTACGGCGAAACGCGCAACTGCGGACGCGCCTATCACAATGGGCAGAACGATCCTGCTGAAAACGCCTATCTGTGGGGTTATAATTTTGCCGAACAGTTTGATCGCGCGCTTGAAACCGCGCCGCCCATTGTGCTGATCACAGGCTGGAACGAGTGGATCGCAGGTCGCTGGCAGGGACCGCCCGAACGTCCGCTGATGTTTGTGGATTGCGCCAACTATGAATATAGCCGCGATCTTGAAATGATGCGCGGCGGCTATTTTGACAACTACTATATGCAGCTTGTGTCTTATGTGCGGCAGTATAAAGGCGTTGCGGGATGCGCGCCGACGGCGGTGGGGGAGCAGGCGACATTTGCCAATTTTACCGACGGCGATATACCGCGCAATGCCAAGGGCTGGGTGGGGCACTATGAAAACTACACCCAACGCAATGCGATTGTCGCACTTTCTGTGTCACACAGCGATACTGCGGTTACCTTCACCGCCAAAACCAAAGCGCCGCTCGTGTTGTCTGATGAGGGGAGCTTTATGAATATATTCATCTCCAAAGGAGAAGCGGCAGGTTTTGATTTTGTGATCGATGCACATCCCGACTTCGCGACAAAAACTACAACCGTGGAGAAAATACGCCGCGCGCCTGCCACACCGACACCCGATCGTCCTTGTGATGACCTGACCGATACCGTCCTTATCGGAACAGTGCCGCTTGCCTGGGATGAGAACAGTGTTACTGTGACCGTGCCGCTTAGTATGCTGGATATCGAATCACAGGATGCGGATTTTGCACTGTGGCTTAAAGTAGCAGACAGTACCTGTCGCCTTGAGCGGGTGGATCAGTTTTATGAAGACGGTGACTGCGCACCGCTGGGTAGACTCTGTTATCTCTATCGAGGTACACGCTGACATAAAAAGAGCCTTTGCCGCTGGGCAAAGGCTCTTTTTTATGTGTTTAGATATTGCGGTGAGGATTATTCTTGCGTGTCAACAGGGATGTCGTCATCGGCAACCTCGGTGGGGGTTACAGCCTTCTTTTTGCTGAGAAGGATAAATGCAACCGCTGCACCGGCGATAACAATCACCGCAGCGCCGGCAATGATCAGCCACAACGGGATGCCACCATCTTTATCTTCGTCATTGTTGCCCTCATCCTTGTTTTCGCCATCCACAGGACTGTTGTCACCCTGGGAGCCGTTTCCGTCGTCGGTACCGGCATCGGTGTTGCCGTCATCGTAGTTGTCATCATAGAAATCGTCGCCGAAATAATCGTCATTATTCCAGTCGTCGCCGGTGGTGCCGCCAAAACCGTCGTCACCGGTGCCATCATCATAGCCACCATCGCCGGAACCATCGTCCCAGCCGCTGTCGAGGCCACCGTCGTCATAACCGTCGTTGTAGCCACCGTCATAACCGTCGTTATAGCCGCCGTCGTAGCCACCGTCATAGCCGTCGTTGTAGCCGCCGTCATAGCCGTCATTGTAGCCATTGTTATAGCCGTCCTGCAAGCCATCTTCGTAGGTCAGACCGTTGGTGGTATTGGTGGTGCCGCCGTCATTGCCGTTAGTGGGTTGGGTGACAGGCGTGGTGGGTTTGGTAGTAGGTTTGGTAGTGGGTTTGGTAGTAGGTTTAGTGGTGGGGTTGGTAGTAGGTTTAGTGGTGGGTTTGGTAGTAGACTGGGTAGGGGGGGTGTCATCTACAGAGTAGAAGGAGAAATCTCTCAGACCAATATCTGCGGAAGCAGCATTAAACTCCAGCGAGATCTCGCCAAAATCCTCCAAAACATCCACAGAGCTAAACTCAATGTGCTTGTAGGTGGCACCGGCGGGTGTCACGTCCGTGCTCGTCAATGGGATTTCGGTAACAACATCACCATAGGCTTTGATGCCCATATTATTGGGATTGCCGCCGGTGATAACGGTGAATTTGAAAGAGACAAATTTCTTGCCTTCGGTATACACATTGATGTAGGCAGCGCCCTGCGTGGCACCCGAGGAAGACCACACGTTCAGCTTGGAAACAGCACCGATATAAGCCTGGTTGTTGGCACCGATCTTCTCAATGGCCATGTTTTCAACCTGCAGGCGCTCGGCGAAATCTTCGATCACTTTGCCCTGGTTAAAGTCAAGGACGGTTTCCTCAGCTTTGGAGAGGTCCACACTGTTGCCGGAGGGGGTGTTGTAGTTAAAGTTGGCGACGCCGGGGAGGGGAATGCCCCACTCGTTGGCGGTGGCGGATACCTGCACGTATTTGTAGCCCTTGGCAGCACTGGCGGCGCCGGTGTAGGTGGCGTGCTTGGCTTTCCAACCGTTATGATAGTATTCGTGAGGAGTACGGGTCAGCACGATGGTGTCCCAAGTAGAACCATCGGCAGAGAACTTGAAGGTGGGTTTGACAACATCGTTTTGCACGTCGTCAAAGCTGTCGATTACGTCGATGGAGAAGGTGGTGAACACTTCGCCAACGTTAAGCACAGCCGTGCCGGACGCTGTTGCGTTGTCTTTCGCAAAGGCAACGAAGCCATCAGGCAGATAACCGGTGCCGATGGATTTCGACAGGGTCACGCCACTCGTAGAAACCGAAGCCTTGCTAAAGTTGATAGACTTAGCGTATGTAGCTGCGGAGGTGGAGAAGGTGCCGATCGCCATCACGGACACCAGCAGCACAATGGCGGCGGTGACAGCAAGTAGCTTGCGGAACTGATTTTTCATAAGATCATATCCTTCCTTTATAAGACGCCAACGGCATCTTTATGTACATAAAAATAGGGACGAAACGGGGAAACATTTTTACGGGAGGGTGTCCTCTTGGTTGCGATAGACCACCAATTTGCAGAATAAGAATTCCAACACGAAGTTTGAGACCATTGTGGCAATTTCAACGATATATTCGTTGACGCCTTGCGACACGGCCCAATTTCCCAGCCACAAGGAGAGCGGTGTGAACACCAGATAAAAGCCAAACACCTGTGTCATTGCCACAGGCACGTTGGCGGCGGATTTGAAGGTGAAGCGGCGGTTAAAGGTGAAGTTCCACAGCACCGATAGCACCAGCGAAATCAGATACGAAAGCCAGTAATCCCAACCGCACAGCTCGTTGAACAAGGTGAAGCTACCGATTTGAATCACACCTGCGGAGATGGAAAAGAGCAGGAATTTGAACGCCTGCCAAACAGATTTTTTATTCATAGCAACACCATCCTAGTAACGCATGGAATATTTTATCATAAGTAGCCATAAAAAACAAGAAAAACCTGTGGCAAAGGGCATTTTTGTGCAAATGTATTCATTTACAGGCATTTCACTGTGCAAATTCGCGAAAAAGCGAAGCGGACGAAGTCAGAAAAAAGCATTTGTCGATAGTTTTCTGCATGTGCGCAGGCCAATTCCAAATTCAGCGTGCCTGTGTATGCTACCGCAGAGAGTGCTGCCACGTAGTTGCCCCAATCAAATTTGCCGTCCTGCGGTAGCCAATGCGTATCTCCCACGCCGTCGTTATCATGCAGGTGGGTGAACAGCAGTCTGTCAGCGTAGAGCCGTTCGTAGTGAATATTAGGTGTGTAGCAAAGCTGATGTCCGGTGTCGTGGCAGAAACCGTGATAATGGTCGGCGTTTTGCATGACAGCATCCAAAAGATGTGGCGTGGTGGCGTTTTCAAAGCACAAATGCACGCCGTGTGCTTTGGCATAGTCGCCCAGTGCCTGCCAAAAAGCAAGCCCCACGTCGCTGACAGCGGTGTCGGGAGAAACCCCTGTGTGCATCACCAGCTTTGACACCTCACCTACCGCGCACAGATCAATTATATGCTGCGCGGTAGTAGTATAGGCAGTGGCAGCATCGCCGCCCAACCATACAGCATCTACACCGTCCGAGGGACAGTGGACAGCCTCAAAACAGATATGGTGTGCGCGGGCAACGGATGCCCAGTGGGGGATGAGGTCAAAGCGGTCGGTCACGCCGGCACTCAAAAAGAACGCATCAAATCCCACGGCGGCGAACAGCTTGATCTGCTCGTCGATGGAAGGGCTGTTCGGGTGTGAGATAATGGCGGACATACCGACCTTGTTCTGTGAAAGGGACAAACCATCACCGCCTGCTCATTTTTTCATAGCATTCGTTATACCAAAGTGCGTTGTCGATCGGCGTATTGGGTGGGATATGGTTGCCGACCGCCATAATAAATCCGGGGCATTTTTTACCGATATCCATGCAACGCTTGACTTCGTTTTCGATGTCATCCTTGGTACCCATCAGCAAAATGCGGGTGTCGGCGTTGCCGATGAAGGAGTGGGTCTTGCCATATTTCTCGGCGATGTAGGCCATATCGGTGGTTGGTTCCAGAACAAAGCCGTCTACGTTGCAGGCGGCAATATCGTCGATAAAGGTGGTGTAGGTGCCGTCAGAGGTGAAGATCACCTTTTTGCCCGCTTCCTTGAGCGGCGCGATATACCGCTTGTAGCAGGGGAACACGTAGTCTCTGTACCATTGCGGCGAAGCGAAGGGGCCGGATGTCCACGTGATGTCGTCGTGGATCATAATGACAGGGGCATCGCAATCCGCCATCGCGTCAAAGTAGCGCTGCAGCCAAACAGAGTAGCGCTCCAACACCTTGCCGAATTGCTCGGGATCTTCCCCCAAGGCGTTAAGCAGATAGTCCCAACCGAAAAGGTCGATCATCGCAGACACCGCTGTAACATAGGTGCCCACCATGTTGACCGCATCGGCTTTGGTACATCTGTCGGCATAGCTTTGGTTGAAACGATCGACCAGCTCCCTGTGGGAGTGATGCGGCAACATCTCAACAGCGTCAAAGCGCAGCACTTCCTCGAC
>JAZSHG010000054.1:0-8433 GCA_045533135.1 Acutalibacteraceae bacterium | reverse complement strand
AAGACGGATGAGGGGATATAATCACGGCGCGTCGAGGATTTGCAAGCGTCTTTCGTCTGCGTTGTAGGGGCGTCCATTGGTCGCCCGCGGGCGGATGATATCCGCCCCTACAAATTCCTATTTTCACCTAAAATCGTGCGTTGTAGGGCGGGGGCTTGCTCCCGCCGCACGGCGGTGGAAGAGGCGTATCCTCGCCTCCCTTGTGTAAAGGGAGGTGGATTTTGCCGCAAGGCAAAAGACGGAGGGATTGTCAACACGCACTATCAAACAATCCCCCAGTCAGCCTTACGGCTGACAGCTGTCTCGCGCTGCGGCGCTCCGTTCCTCCGCGGCTCTGTGTAGGGACAGGCGTCCTCGACTGTCCGTAACCACCCGACTGTCATTCACTACCGCTCGGCCGCTTCGCTACCTCGACTGTCCGTCGCCGTCCGCAGAAAAATCACTCACAACACACGCGCGTTGATCGCATCGGCATAAAAGCTGTCGGGTTGTGCCTTGATCACATAGGCGTGTGGGCCGCGGTCATCAGCCGCAAAAAAGTTGGCGCCCGTTTGCGCATCCACAGAGGCGGTGCCGCGTACCACGCGATAGCCTGCCGCCTGTTCGTCACCGATCACCGCCAGCAAAGCGGTCATCGGATCCCAAGAGTTGCGGCCGTTGGGCGAGCCATGATCGGTCAGCACCCCCAAAAGGGTGTCGCCGTCGGCAAGACTGCCGCCCGAAATGACAGGCTCACCCACCTCATAGCCCAAAAAGGTAACGGGCACAGGGCAAAGCTGACAAAATGCGGCGGCACCGCGACAGGCGCGCGCGTTGTTGCAGAAATTGTGTTCAAGACCGCCCTGTTCATCCCATTTGCCGGCCATCACCCACATCTTCTTGACCTTTTGGCGAAACAGCTCCACGCCGTTTTGAGGGGAGATATCATCCCCCTCGCTTTGCAAAACGGCGGCCACCACCTGCAAAAAGCCGATTTCAATGATCTCCAACGGCTCTGCGGCCTCGGCCAGCAGACGGCGATACAGCCGCACCGCCGATTCGACGTCGGCGTTTTGCCGCAGGTCGGAAAAAGAGGCGGCCAAATGCGCTTGAAAAGGGGGACGGCCTGTAAAATCGGTGGCATCGCGGTCTAACCCCAGCGGCATATCGGGCAAGTCTTCGGCGCGCAAAAACGCATCCACCGAAGCGGCCGACAGGGGCATACAGGCGTTGATGCCCACACCCACAAGGGCGATCTCGCCGCGCTTGTGTGCGCGCGCGAGCAAGCGCAACGCCACGGCATCATCACAATCCGTCCACCAGTCGGTTCCCAAAAGGAATCGGCGCATCACATCACATCCTTTGCAGTTTCGCTTTTAGTATACCGCGCTTTTAAGCGCAAAACAAGCACCATTTTGCCAAAAAGGGGACAGCGCGAAGCCGCCGGCTTTTCTTGACAAGTAGGGGGTAGGTTTGTATAATAATATAGGATAAATGGCACTATTTTTCACCCCCTTTCCTGTTGTAAGATACGATTTGCAATGCGATTGATACTTTCTGCAATATTTATGGCGTAGATTTTCTGCTAAACTGTGTGTATTTGGGAGGCTTACCTTTATGAACATCAAACATTCTCTGGTCGTGCCCTGCTACAACGAGCAGGACAACGTGGCGCTGTTTTTTGATGCCGCGTGCAAGGCTATGGAGGGCTATACCCACAGCTTTGAGCTGGTGTTTGTCAACGACGGCTCCAAAGACGATACCGCCGCGCGGCTAAACGCGCTGTATGCCGCCCACCCCGAGGTGAAGATCACGGTGGTGCATTTTGCGCGCAACTTCGGCAAAGAGGCCGCCATCCTCGCAGGCCTCACCCACGCGCGCGGCAACTACGTCACCGTTATCGACGGCGATATGCAGCAGCCACCCGAAAAGGCGGTGGAGATGGGCCGCTTTTTGGATCAAAACCCCGATGTGGACGCGGTGGCGGCCTTCCCTGCCAACCGCCGCGAAAAAGGCTTTTTGCGCTGGTGCAAACGCAAATTCTACAAGGTCATCAACCGCGTGTCGGATGTGACACTGGTGGAAAACGCCAGCGATTTTCGCACCCTGCGCCGTAAAGTGGTGGATGCGCTGTTGCGTCTGCCCGAATATCACCGCTTTTCCAAGGGGCTGTTCTCTTTTGTGGGCTTTCGCACCCACGCTATGCCCTATGACGTTGCCGAACGTGCCAGCGGCACCACCAAATGGAACTTTTTCAAACTCCTGCGCTATGCGCTTGACGGCATCATGGCGTATACCGATATGCCCCTCAAACTGCCGCTGTGGCTGGGCGGCTTTATGAGCGTGCTGGGTGTGGTGGGACTTATCACCGCCGCCATCATCGGTGGCGCGGTCACCGCCTGGTTGCTCGCATCGCTCATCGTGCTGGTGGGCGGTCTGATTCTCGTGAGCATCGGCGTGATGGGCGCCTACATCGGCAAGATCCACACGCAGGTGAAAAACCGCCCTGTGTTCATCACCCGTGACGTGTATACCTATCCCGAAGATTGATGCATCCCGAAAGGGGGAGGCTTTTTATGAGCTTGCTAACCAAATGGCAACAGCGTGTGCGGCGTACACGCGGCGGTGTCGATCTGCCGCATCGGCGCTATACCGCCGGCATGGACACTGCCCAAATGCCGCCGCCCGAAAAGCTGTATTTTCCCATGCAACAGCATATCGGCGCGCCCTGCATCCCCACCGTCAAGGTGGGGGATACGGTCACGGTCGGGCAGGTCATCGGTGACACCGATCAGTACGTGTCTGCGCCCATCCACAGCAGTGTGTCGGGCGTTGTGTCCGCCATCACCAAAATGACACTGCCAAGCGGCGCGGTCACCGATGTGGTGGTGATCGACGCCGACGGTGAACAGCGCGTGTCACCCACCGTCAAGCCGCCGCAGGTACATAGCTTTGAAGATTTTATCCGCGCTGTCAAAGAGAGCGGGCTTGTGGGACTCGGCGGCGCCGGATTTCCCACCCATATCAAGTTAAATCCCAAAAACCGCGACGCCATCGACACCGTCATCATCAACGTGGCGGAATGTGAGCCCTACGTCACCAGCGACTACCGCGAGGTGCTCGAAAACTCGTGGGATATCGTGTCGGGCCTGCAGACGGTGATGGAATTTTTGGAAGTGCCGCGCGTGCTTATCGCCATCGAGCGCGACCGCTACAAAGCCATCAGCGAGATGCAAAAAATCGCCCAAAGCGTCGATACGCCCGAACGCGAGGTGCGCGTGGTGAAATTGCGCACGCGCTATCCGCAAGGTGCGGAAAAGGTGCTGATCTACACCTGCACAGGCCGCAAAATGGCGGCAGGACAACTGCCTGCCGACGTGGGGTGCGTGGTGTTAAACGCCGCCTCGGTGGCGCATATCGCCAGATACCTCAAAACCGGTATGCCGCTGGTGCAAAAACGCATCACGCTGGACGGCTCTGCCATCGCCCACCCCAAAAACATCTTTGTCCCTGTGGGGGCTTTGGTGCGCGATGTCATCGCCTTTGCCGGCGGCACGCGCGCGCCAATTGTGAAGCTCTTAAACGGCGGCCCGATGATGGGCGGCACGTTGATTGACGAGGATTTCCCCATTATGAAGGCGAGCAAGGCCATCGTCGCGTTTAGCGCGGTGGACTGTACGCCTGTGGAAAGCGGCAACTGCCTGCGTTGCGGCAAATGCATACAGCATTGCCCGATGGGGCTTGAGCCGCCGCTTTTGGTCGCCGCGTACAAAGCCGGCGACGTCAAAACGCTGCAAAAGCGGCAGATAGACGCCTGCATGGATTGCGGCTGTTGTTCCTATTCCTGCCCTGCCCACCGCCCGTTGGCGGAACATTTGCGGCTGGCCAAGGCGCTTGCGCGCCATCGCCGCTGAAAGGAGTGGCCGCTTTGAACACGACAATCAAAACCGCGCCTGCTCCGCATCTGCATGGGGAGCAGACCACACGCCGCGTGATGCTGGATGTGCTCATCGCCCTGCTTCCTGCCGCCATGGTCGCCTCGTGGCTGTTTGGCTGGCGCGCCATCTGCCTGCAACTGGTGTGCGTGGCCTCCTGCGTGGCGGCGGAGCATCTCTCCTGTGCGGTGTTGAAAAAGCCCTCCTCGGTGGGCGACCTCTCCTGTATCGTCACCGGCCTGTTGCTTAGCTTTAACCTGCCGGCCGGTCTGCCCTTGTGGATGGGCGCCATCGGCAGTGTGGTGGCCATCGTGGTGGTCAAGATGATGTTTGGCGGCATCGGCCACAACTTTGTCAATCCGGCTCTGGTTGGCCGCGTGGTGCTCATGTGCAGCTTTCCCTTGGCGATGAACACCTATATGCAACCGCTCCCCATCTCGGCGGCGGATGCGGTGGCCTCTGCCACGCCGCTGTCGATGCTCGGCACCCAAGCGCTCACCGAGCAGTATCCGCTGTGGCAGCTGTTTGTGGGCCTGCGCGCAGGTGCGCTGGGCGAAACCTGCGGGGCGGCACTGCTTTTAGGCTTTTTGTATCTTCTCTGGCGGCGTGTCATCACCCCCATCATCCCCTTCGTCTTTGTGGGAACGGTGGCGGTGTTCACCCTCGCACTGGGCGAGCCGCCGCTCTATCATATCCTTTCGGGCGGTCTGTTGCTCGGCGCCATCTTTATGGCGCCCGACTACACCACCAGCCCGATGACACCCTTAGGCCAGTGCCTGTATGCTCTCGGTTGCGGTCTGCTCACCGTGCTGATCCGCTGTTTTGGGTCACTGCCGGAAGGGGTATCCTTTGCCATTTTGCTGATGAATATTGCCACGCCGCTTTTAGACCGCGTGTGTCATCGGCACGTGTTTGGCAGCAGGAGGTGGCGTCGTGCGCAAAAGTAAGCTGTGGGATTTTTTGAAGCCTGCCCTCATCCTCGCCGCCGTTACCGCCTGCTGTGGGTTGGTGCTGTCGGGCGTCAACGCCCTGACTGCCTCCCATATCGCACGCCGCAACGCCGAAGCGGCCAATGCCGCGCGGCGGCTGGTGATCGATGCGTCCCAATTTGACGAAAAAACCGCCAAGGTAGATGGCGAAACGGTGATCTATCACGAGGCAAAAGCCGCCGACGGCACCCTTGTTGGCTATGTGTTCACCGCCACCGTCAGCGGCAAGTCGGGCGGCCTGTGCGTGATGACGGGCATCGCCGCCAATGGCACCGTCACGGGCGTGACCGTCACCGACGACGATGAAACCGCCAACTACGTCGAAAAGGTGGAAAAAGGCGGCCTGTTTGCCGCGTTCAAGGGCAAGCCTGCCCAAAAATTTACCCTCGGCAAGGATATCGATGCGGTGTCCCAAGCCACCAAGACCTCCAAAGGCGTGGTGGATGGCGTCAATCGCGCCGTGCGGTATTTTACCCAACTGAAAGGGGGCGCGGCGGATGAATAAGTATACCAAAACCCTCACGCGCGGCCTGCTTGCGGAAAACCCCACCCTGCGGCTGGTGCTGGGCACCTGCCCGACCTTGGCGGTGACCACCACCGTTTTGGGCGGATTGGGAATGGGCGTGGCCGCCACCTTTGTGCTGATCTGCTCCAACGTGGCGGTGTCGCTGTTGCGCAACATCATCCCCGAAAAGGTGCGCCTGCCTGCCTATATCGTGCTGATCGCCACCTTCACCACGGTGGTGCAACTGCTGGTCAAAGCCTTTATGCCGGTGGTGGATGAGATGCTGGGCATCTATCTGCCGCTGATTGTGGTCAACTGCATCCTGCTCGGCCGCGCCGAAGCATTTGCCTCCAAAAACCCCGTGGGACTTTCCGCCCTCGATGGCGTTGGCATGGGCGGCGGCTTTACCGCCGCGCTGGTGCTGATGGGCGCGGTGCGCGAACTGCTCGGCAACGGCACCCTCTTTGGCTGGCCCGATGGCGGCCTGTTTCCGGCGATGACGGTGTTTGTGATGCCGGCCGGCGGCTTTTTCGTGTTCGGTATGATGATCTGGCTGACCAATCGCTTGGTGCGCAAGGTGGAGGGCGAAAACGCCCCTGTGGCCGACAGTGTCTGCGGCGGCTGTCCGCACGCCGACACCTGTGCGCAAAAGGAGAAGGGCGGTGAGGCGGGTGACTAACGGCTCCTTTTTCGCCATCATCATCGGCGGCCTTCTGGTCAACAACTTCGTGCTATCGCAGTTTTTGGGCATCTGCCCCTTCCTCGGCGTGTCCAAAAAAATCGGACAGGCGGTGGGTATGTCCCTGTCCGTGTTGGCGGTGATGGTGCTGGCAACCGCCGTCACGTGGCCTATCTATACCTATTTATTGGCACCAAACGACCTCCACTTTTTGCAAACGCTGGTGTTCATCCTGGTGATCGCGGCGCTGGTGCAGCTGGTGGAGATCCTGCTCAATCGGTTTGTCCCTGCGCTGTATAAGGCGTTGGGACTCTATCTGCCGCTTATCACCACCAACTGCGCGGTGCTGGGCGTGACCATCCTCAACATCGACAACGGCTACAACTTCTGGCAATCGCTCGCCAATGCCTTGGGCGCAGGCTTGGGCTTTTTGCTGGCGATGGTGCTGTTTGCCGGGGTGCGTGAGCGGATGGATACCGCGCCTATCCCCAAAGGCTTAAAAGGCCTGCCCATCACGTTGGTGGCGGCGGCACTCGTGTCCCTTTCTTTTGTTGGTTTTCAAGGGTTATTCGGTCTGTAAAAAGGCGGTGACTGCATGGATATTTTGTGGGCGACCCTGCTTTTGCTGGGGTTAGGGCTGCTTTGCGGCCTGTTGCTCAGCCTGGCCTCGCGGCTGTGGGGCGTCAAGAAAAATGAGCTGGAGGAGGCCCTGCGAGAGGCACTCCCCGGTGTCAACTGCGGCGTCTGCGGCTATGCCGGCTGTGACGCCTATGCCGCCGCGCTTGCCAAGCGCGAAGCGCCTGTGGGGCGGTGTACCCCCGGCGGACAGGAAACGCTGGACAAGACCGCCGCATTGCTCGGTGTGTCGGGCGCGTTGGTCGAACAGGTCGCGGTGGTGCGTTGCGGCGGCTGTGATACCGTGGCGCCCAAAAAGACGGCGTTTGTCGGCACCCCCTCCTGCAAGGCGGCCATGCTGTTGTTTGGCGGCGACAAAGCCTGTGCATACGGATGCTTAGGCTACGGCGACTGTGTGGCGGTGTGCGATTATGGCGCCATCGCGCTGGAAAACGGCATCGCCAAGGTAGATCCCACCCGATGCCGCGGTTGCGGCCTGTGTGCGGCCACCTGCCCGAAGGATCTCATCGTGCTGGCCAAGCCGCAAAAGGCGGCGGTGCTGTGCCACAGTCCGCAAGCGGCCAAGATCCAGCGCGCGGTGTGTACCGCCGGCTGTATCGCCTGCGGCAAATGCCAAAAAGCCTGTCCGACCACCGCCATCACCGTGCAAAACGGACTTGCGGTGGTGAATGAGGAGCTGTGCAACGGTTGCGGCGCGTGCGTGGCCGCCTGTCCGCCCCATTGTATCGTGATGCTGTAAATGAGAGATCCCCCACTTGGGCAGTGCCCTTTGGGGGATTTTTTGAAAAATCGAAAAAAGGGGTTGACACGTTTGGGGAAATCTGTTAGAATGATTGTCGCCCCTCTTTTGGGGAAAGCTATGGCTGTATAGCTCAGTTGGCTAGAGCATGCGGTTCATACCCGCAGTGTCGTAGGTTCGACTCCTACTACAGCCACCACCGCCCTCCCAATCGGGAGGGCAAATGGCCCGATGGTCAAGCGGTTAAGACACCGCCCTTTCACGGCGGTATCACGGGTTCGATTCCCGTTCGGGTCACCATATGCGCGTATAGCTCAGCTGGTTAGAGCGCCTGCTTCACACGCAGGAGGTCAGCGGTTCGAGTCCGTTTACGCGCACCAAAAGGACTGCTTTGGCAGTCCTTTTTTTGCCTAAAAAGTATGCCCCTATAAACCTCTTGACTGCGCGTAAAACGAGGCGTATAATAGGAAATAGCTGAAAAGCAAAATTTGAGGAGGTCTATGCAATGAAAAAACTGTTATGTTTACTGTTGGCTATGCTGATGCTCGTTTGCTTGTGCGCTTGCGGCGAAGAGCCCGACAAGGATGACAAGGATGACAACGACGACAACGGCACCACGACCACCGCAGTCGCTGACGACAACGGCGATGACGATGACGACGAGGAATCCACCACGACCACCACAACCACCACAACTGCGGCGCCTCGCAGTGATGCGGATCTGATTGTCGGCACCTGGGAGGCTCGGATGGACCTCTCTGATTTGTACAACTCCTTGCTCGCCGCGAGCGCGGGAGAAATGGCCCAATACTTCATGATGGAAAATGTCTGTCTCACCATCACGCAGGAATTTAAGGCAGACGGCACTTTTGAGAGCCGCGTTGAAAAAGCGTCCATTGACGAGTTCCTTGCCTCCGTCAAAACGGTGTTGAAAAACGGCTTCATCGCTTATTTGGAAGCGGTCATCGAGG
>JAZSHG010000020.1:0-10913 GCA_045533135.1 Acutalibacteraceae bacterium | reverse complement strand
CCTTGGCTCACAGAACGACATGGCTACGATCCGACTTAAGCACTTTGCAGTGAATAAAAAGAGCGTGCCAACGGCACGCTCTTTTTGGGGGTTTCTCTTGACACTTTCTGCGTAAAAATGATATAGTAAAAGCGCACTTATAAGTTTTTTAAAAAGGAGCAGTTATTATGATCCGCTTTTATGAAGATCCTCAACATACAAGCGAAAATCGCCTGCCGCAAAGAGCGTTTTACATCCCCGAGGGAGAGGCGTCTTTGCAGACGCTTAACGGCGATTGGCGCTTTGCCTATTATGAAAACAGCGACTTTTTCACCGAGCCGCAAAAGTGGGATACCATCCCCGTGCCGTCCTGCTGGCAGCTTTTCGGATATGACCATCCAAACTACAGCAACTACCTGTATCCGTATCCCTCTGATCCGCCCTACGTGCCGGATGTTAACCCGATGGGCGTTTATGAGCGCACCTTTACCATAGATAAAGGTGGGAATTGGTATTTGGTAATGGAGGGTGTTTCCTCCTGTGCGGTCATTTGGGTGAACGGACAACGTGTTGGTTACACACAGGGAAGTCATCTGCAAGCGGAGTTTGATCTGACCGCGTACGTGCATAGCGGCGAAAATACGATCCGCATTGCAGTATATAAGTGGTGCTGCGGTAGTTATCTTGAGGATCAGGACTTCCTGCGCTATAACGGTATTTTCCGCGATATTTATCTGCTTAATCGCCCCGAGGGCCATATCGGCGATCTCGAAGTGATTGCCAAGGACGAAACGGTCACCGTGCGCGCAGATCGTGCTTTTTCGGCCAAGCTTACCGATCGTGAAGGTGCTGTTGTTGCCACTGGAGAAGGGGAGAAGGAGCTGGTTTTGCCAGTGCCCTCACCCAAACTTTGGAACGCGGAGACCCCCTATCTCTATGAGTTGACCGTCACCTGCGCAGGGGAGGTTATTCGCCAAAAGGTCGGTTTCCGTACGATTGCCATTTCTGACAAGCTGGAACTGCTGATTAATGGCACGCCTGTTAAGCTTAAAGGCGTCAACCATCACGACTCCAACGGTAACAAGGGATGGTGTATGTCCGACGAGGAATTGCGCAAAGACCTCAAACTAATGAAATCCTTGCATATGAATGCGGTACGCACCTCGCACTATCCGCCTTCTCCTCGCTTTTTGGATTATTGCGATGAATTGGGTCTGTATGTCGTGTTGGAAACTGACATTGAAACGCATGGTATGTGTACCCGTTTTGCCAGCGGAACGGGCTATGATATGGCGCCTGAATGGCCCGCTTGCGATCCTGCGTGGGAGCAGGAATTTGTCAACCGTATGTATCGTGCGCTGGAACGTGATAAAAATCACGCCTCCATCATCATGTGGTCTACGGGTAACGAAAGTGGACACGGCCCTAACCACGTGTCGATGATCAATTGGGTGCGTGCGCGTGACAATTCTCGTTTGATCCACTGTGAAGATGCTTCGCGTGCTGAGAAAAATGATCGTGCGGATGTCTATTCCTGGATGTACCCCTCTTTAGAGAAAATGGAGAGCTACGTGCAGGATGATGTGCACACACAGCCCATTTTCCTGTGCGAATATGCCCATGCGATGGGCAACGGCCCCGGTGATGTGTGGGATTATTGGAATAAGATCTATGAACATCCTCAGCTTATTGGTGGTTGTGTTTGGGAATGGTGCGACCACGTAGTGCTCGATGAAAACGGCGTTGCTCGCTACGGCGGTGACTTCCCCAATGAGCCGACGCACGACTACAACTTCTGCTGTGACGGTATGGTTACTTATGACCGCCAATTTAAGGCAGGTACATTGGAAATTCGCGCCGCCTATACACCGTTCCGCATTGTCTATGAAAACGGCAAGCTGTTTGTGACAAACCGTTATGATTTTACCAATCTTTCCGAAAGGGAGTTCATAGTGACGGTTGCTTGTGATGGCAAAGTGCTACGTAAAGAGACGGTTCAAGTAACGGCGGCTCCCGGTGAAACAGTTTGCTTACTGGATGGTATAACCCTTCCTGATAGCTGCACCTTGGGTTGCACGGTGGATGTGGAAATGCTCGGGGGAGCAGGCAAAGCGGTGTTACAACTTGAGTTGCCTTGCCCTGTTTATGTGTCCAAAACAGTGCCCGTTGCATCTGCTGAAATTGCGGAAGACACGCAATATTATTATTTCAACGGCGCACGCTTCAGCTACCGTTTTTCCAAGCAGTTGGGACATTTTGACAGCATGATCATCGATGGTGTTGAGCGGTTGGCGGCTCCTGTGGAGCTGACGGTGATGCGCGCTCCCATCGACAATGACTCGCATATGAAACCGCTTTGGACGCGTGAGAACAACTGGCAGGGAGAAAACTTCGAACTGCTTTGCTCGCGCGTGTATACCACTGAGATCTGCAAAAATGCACTTTTAGTAACCGCGAGCCTTGCGGGTATGTCTCGCCAGCCCTTCTTCCGCTATACACAGCGTGTTTCGGTGGATGCACAGGGCACGATAACGGTTACTCTTGATGGCAAGATCCGCGAAAATTGCATTTGGCTGCCAAGACTGGGCTATGAGTTCACCTTCTGCAAAGAGAATATGGCGTTTGATTATTTTGGTTATGGCCCGACCGAGAGCTATTGCGACCTGTATCATAGCGCGCGGTTGGATTGGCACAGCAGCACGGCAATGGCGGAATATGTGCCTTATGTGCGTCCGCAAGACCACGGAAATCATACCGGTACGCGTGTTTTGAAACTGGAAAATGGACTTGTTTTCCAAGCAGATCGTTCTATGGATGTACAGGTATCTGCCTTTACAGAAAAAGCACTACGCAATGCGGAACATACCGATGAATTGGTGGCAGATGGATATACCCACGTTCGTGTTGACTATAAGGATTCCGGCGTGGGATCCGGTGCTTGCGGTCCTGTGTTGGAACCTCCTTACCGCCTTTCCGACAAGGATATTCACTTTACAGTGACGTGCAGTATTGATCAATAAACAGTTACAAAAAAGCCGTCTGTTGAGGTGTCAACAGGCGGCTTTTTTTAACTAGCCTATCATTTTTTCGCGCATGATGAGCAATAGTGCACGTTCGCGGCGTGAGACCTGCACCTGTGTCATCCCTAGAGCTTCAGCGGTTTGCTGTTGCGTGTGCTGCTTTAGGTATCGCAGGACAATCAAACTACGGTCATGCGGCGATAACTCATTAAGCACCTTTGTTAATGCTAAACGGTTGACGATGCTTTCTTCTGCACTTGGTATGGGAACATCCAACGTTTCGCCGTCGTGCTCATCGTCTTCGGCGGTGAGCGATAGAGGCGGCAACGAGGCTCCCATGGCTTCTACAACCTCTTCGGGAGCGAGCGCAAGGCGTTCTGCCAATTCCGTAACCGTTGGTTCACGCCCTTGTGCAATATAGAACGTTTGACGCTCCTTTTGCAAACGCATACCGCGTTCTTTCAAACTGCGACTAACTTTAATGGAACCGCCGTCACGAAACAATCGGCGTATTTCCCCTAAGATCACCGGAACAGCATAGGTGGAAAATCGCAGGCCTCTAGTGCTGTCAAAGCCGTCAACGGCTTTGACAAGCCCCATACAGCCTGCTTGATACAGGTCATCATACTCGATACCACGTTGCAAAAAACGGCGAGCACAGCTGTGTACCAACGGCAAATTTTGGCATATCATTTCATCACGCGTGTTCTTGTCGTGCATGGTCATTGTGTGTTCCCGTTTTTGCCGTGTATGTATTTTTCCAGCACAACTGTTGTGCCACGTCCAACGTGAGAGATCACACGCATTTTATCGGTGAAACTTTCCATTACCGAAAAGCCGAGGCCTGCACGGTCTTCGCCGCCAGTGGTCATGAGTGGCTCGCGCGCTTTTTCCACATCAGCAATGCCGCAACCGTGGTCACGCACTTTTATAACCATGCGTCCGTTTTCAAATAGACGCATATACAGCAAAATGTCGCCGATGCAGTCACGGTAGGCATGTACAATGCAGTTGGTGACCGCTTCCGAAACGGCGGTGCGCAGATCATTTAACTCTGTTAGTGTGGGATCACACTGCAATGCGAATGCGCTGACAGCAGCACGTGCAAAGGATTCGTTGGACGATAGGGAGGGGAATAATACGCGGCTTTCATTGATTGGTTTCATGTGACATTCCTTCTTTCGTGTTTTCTTCAAATATCGGCAAGCAACCCAAGCCTGCCAAATGCATCAATTTTTCGATGTGTGGCGGTATGTGAGTGACGATCAGTTGACCACCCCAACTGTTGAGCAGTCGATAACGGCCCATAATCAGGCCGATACCGGAGCTGTCCATAAAGGTGACACCGGAGAAGTCTAATTCCAAAATCGACGGACGCTCTTCGCATAGAACTGTGTCAATGCTTTGCCGCATGCCGGTTGCGCGATGATGATCAATATCTCCACTTAAAGTGATTCTTTTTCGGATATCTGTTGGCATATGTTTCATCCTTTCTTTGTATTTGTGCTATAACTATACTGCTGAATATAACGGCTTGTCCTGCGAAATCTGTTGTCGCATAAGGTAAAAATGCAGAAAAAAAGAGCGAACAGCCAAAAATTGGCTGTTCGCTCTTAAATTTAGAGAAACATCAAAAAAGAACAAGGGTTTCTACCACATTTTTCCAGTTCCAAAAACGAGTCATGTTTGCGGGCATACCTGCTTGCTCGAGGCGTTCGGTATTGTAGATGATGGCGGTTTGATTTTGGCAAATAGGGACCACAATGTGTTGCTCTGTAATAATGTCGATAGCGTTTTCGTACAGGGATAGTGCTGCTTGTTGGTCTAACAGTTTCTCGGCACTGTCAATCAGTGCATCCAAACTGTCGTTTTCCACCCCAAAAACATTATAGGGGGCGTCGGTGCTGAAACGATCGCTGAAAGTTTCAATATCTTCAACGCTCCACGTATCTGCGATCAAGTGTATTTTTTCTTCCTTGGCGGCATCTATCAAGTCGGTGCGCGAGTTGAAGGTGCTGATGGTGACTGTAAGACCAAAGGATTCTAAAGCCGATTTCATCTCGCGGAGCATAACGTTGGTGCTGACGGTGTAGTCGTCCGGTTTGACGGCGCCAAAAACAAGATGCATACGCCCGTCTGACGGAGCGGCAATGATGGTGCCTTCATCGTCGGTTTTGTAACCTGCGGCGAGTAGGTCAGAAAGCGCTTGTGCTTTGGCAGAGGATAATATGTCCGTATCGACATTGCTGTTGTCTTGCTTATCGTTGCGAAGTGGTGCATTAGAAGCAAACAAGGAGGTAGTGATCTGCCCGTGCAACCCATGCGTTTCTTCAACGACCTTTGGACGCAACGCCTCCAAAAGAGTAATCAATGCCGTGCGCAAATAATGAGAATGGGTGCCATCTGCACCATCAATAGCCAGTGCCTGCATATTTAGGCCAATATAATCGATGGTACCGTCAGTGAGTGTTGTGGCGATAACAGAACCGGATAGCTTTTCTGCAATATTATGAGAGGCTATGGCATCAAGTGTTTCTTTATCGGCACTAACAAGGGAAATGTCCAAAGCGCCGGAGGCGATATCGGAAACGCGGTCTACCGGAGAGGATTCTGATAACAATATAGATTCGATACGCGGAGCGCCGCGCCAAAACCGCAAATTGGCGGTCAGCTTTGCCATACTGTTTTCGTAGGAGTCCAATACATACGGACCACTGCCGATAGGGGATTTGTTCTTCTTTGCGATGGCTGAAAGGTCACCGCGCGTAAATCCGTATTGATGATTCTTGGCATCATATATTTTAGTACCATAGTGATGCAACGGTGCGATGTACACATCTAAAAGGGTGCGAAGATCGGTATGGGTGAGCGAGTGGAAAGAGATCGAAATACTGCTGTCGCTTAAACGCGATATACCGCTGATGTAGCTGCAATCCACGTCCTCGGCGTCTTCATCTTTCGGCCCCCAATACTGGGCAAATGCGTCAACAGTGATCCCCAAAATATCTGTACAAGCGGCAGATTCCTCGGTGGCGTAAGCCTCAACATCGCCTTCATATTTGGCGAAGGCATCATCAAAAAAGTCTTCGTAAGTGGGGAATTCTCCCTGATCAAGCTGATAGGTTTTTTCGGAAACAGAAGAAACGAGTGAGCCATCTTTAACGTGGCCAAATCCCCAAATAACCATTCCCAGGGCAATTTTTAAGCCCTCGTTATCGGCAACTTCTTGGGGGGTAAATCCGATGTATTGTTGGGAGAAAGAAGCATATTTGTCAACGCAGTAAAGAACGTTGTTCTTGATATCGGCACGCCAGTTGTCAAGCAAAGTCGTCCAAAACCATGTTTCGGGATCTTCCAAATCTGTGCCCAACTCTGATGGCAATTCTGCTTTATAGAACTCTTTTGCCATCGCCTCATACTTCGTGTAAATGGGGACAGGAGTTTGAGTCTGATAATTCTTTAATCCAACGATATCGAGATCTTTGACTTTTGAATAGCCCGTGTAAGTGCTGTCGCACAAAACGTAGTAGGTGAAAAGAAGATCGTCAGCAGTCATCGGTTTTCCATCGCTGAACAGCACTTTGTCTCGCAATGTGATCACTACTTTTGTGGTGCCATCAGATTCATCGGACGTAATGTCGATATCAGCAATGCCGGTATAGCGATATTTTTCGCCGTTGAAGCTGATTGTTTCTCCGCGAATACCGTCATATACAATGCGTCCGCCGCGTTCAGTTGTAAGAAGTTTGTCAAAGATCATATCGACGACAGCCAAATCGCCCTCTGTTTGTGCAAAAAAAGGACTAAATGTCTCGCTGACCTTGGATATGCCAACGTTTAAGTGATTACTATCAAATTGGCATCCGGTTAAAGGAAAAGCAAACAACAAGGCAATAATAAGAAAAACAGAAACAAGACGTTTATGCATAGAAACCTCCTGCGTGCATTGGATGCAATCGCATTAATGTTTTTAGAAGCGCCATTGAAAATCCACATCATTATAGCACATAATGTTTTTTTCGTCAATCTTTGACAGCTTTTTGAAAAACCTAATAGAATTATAAGCGTCTGCCTTGCATTTGTTAATAGAGTGTGCTATAATACATCTATCTATATAACTTATAGGGTGTGACAACCATGAAACGAATTGCACAGTTTGAAAAAGTGTCTGCAGATTGCTTTGCGGCTGCATTTTCCGAGGGACAAGCGCCTTCTCTCGAAGTGGTGAAACTGCCTCGCCGTGCGACGACCGGTTCGGCCGGATATGATTTTTTTGCGCCGTTTGATATCACCGTCATGCCTCACACGACCGTGACAGTGCCTACCGGCGTACGTGTGCGCATTGATGAGGGATGGGTGCTGAAGCTTTATCCGCGAAGTGGATTGGGCTTTAAGTATCGTTTGCAGCTGAACAATACGGTGGGCATTATTGACAGTGACTATTATTTTTCCGATAACGAAGGGCATATTTTCATAAAAATTTCCAATGATGGTTATGAAGACCGCGTTGTCAGTATAAAAGCAGGCGAAGGCTTTGCGCAAGGTATCTTTGTGGAATACGGCATCACTGTTGATGATGAGGTCGATGCCGTGCGTAACGGCGGCTTCGGCAGTACAACGAGGTGAGACTATGCATATCGTGATTTTGGATGCCCAAACTGTCACCAACGGTGACGTATCCTTGGAGCCTATCAAAGAGTTCGGTGAGTTGACGATTTATCCGTTGACTGCCTATGAAGAGATCGCCGACCGTCTTGTGGATGCCGACGCTGTTTTGTGCAATAAGTCGCTTTTGAACAGCTATACCCTGCGGAAAGCCAAGAAACTGCGCTATATCGGCTTGTTTGCCACCGGCTACAACAATATTGATCTTGCCTACACGCGCGAAAAAGGCATTACTGTTTGTAATGCCGGAAGCTATTCCACACAGGCGGTGGCGCAACATACTTTTGCGCTCATTTTGGAGCATTTCAATCATGTGGGGGCGTATAACGACTTCGTACAGGCCGGAAACTGGGTGAACAGTACAACGTTTTCTCCCTTTGTTTTCCCAACAGATGAATTGTGCGGCAAAACCATTGGTCTTATCGGCTATGGCAGTATTGGTAAAGCGGTGGCCCGTATCGCGCAGGCCTTTGGTATGCGCGTGCTGGTGTACACGCGTACACCGCAAGAGGATAGCTCGGTTACGTTTTTACCTCTGGAAGAGATGTTGCCGCAAGCCGATGTACTGTCCATCCATTGTCCGCTTAATGACCAAACGCGCGGTATGATAGACGCCAACGCCTTGGCACTTTGCAAAAAAGGTGCGTTTTTGGTCAACACCGCACGCGGACCTGTTGTAGATGAAACAGCGCTGCGCGAGGCACTGCTGAGTGGACACATTGGCGGCGCAGGACTGGATGTGCTGCAAGTTGAGCCTATGGAGAGCGGTTGTCCGCTATTGAATTTGCCCGGCTGTATGATAACGCCACACGTGGCGTGGGCACCTGTTACCACAAGACTACGCTTGATGAATATTGTGACGGACAATTTGCGCTGTTTCTTAAACGGCACGCCCAAGCATGTGGTAAATGGATAAAAGAAGAAAATTCAGAAGCAAAAACCACGCAAAGGCTTGTAATTGCTGAGCGAATTTGCTATAATATTCTAATGCTTTTTGAAAGGAGTAGAGTCGAATGGTTCGTGCGCTCATAGATAACAATGGTTCGTGGCTTGGGGCGTTGTTTATCGTTTTCAGTTATGCGGCGTTGATATTTTGTATGTTGCCTATCCATGAGTTTGCACATGCAATGGTTGCTAACAAGCTGGGTGACCCCACTGCGAAATGGCACGGTCGGTTGACTCTCAATCCCCTCAAACATCTCGACAAGTTCGGTACGCTGATGATGCTGTTGGTTGGCTTTGGTTATGCCAAACCGGTACCGGTCAATTCTCGTTATTTTCAAAAGCCAAACCGCGATATGGCCCTGACCGCGTTGGCAGGCCCTGTTTCCAACCTGTTGATGGCTCTTTTGTCGGTGGGGATTTTTGCGGCGTTGCAGCTTATTTTCCCAAACCAGCTGAAAGTTGTCGGCGGCATGATATATTACAGTGCTGATTGGGTTCTTTATGCATACATTGTTCTCATTGAGGTTTTTGCCTCTGTCAATTTGGTGCTGGCCGTTTTCAATCTTCTGCCAATTTTTCCGTTGGACGGTTCGCGCATTTTTGGCGCTTTTTTACCGCCGAAATGGAACTGGAAAATGCAACAGTATCAGCACTATATCTCTTTAGCATTTATGGTCTTGATCTTTTCGGGCGCTTTGGACAAGCCGCTTTACTGGCTACAGCATTTTGTCGGCGGCGGTATTTGCCATATGTTTGGGTTGCCCAATCTGTTTTAATGCGAGGCGTTTATGGAAACGATTTCCTACAAACTGCCGGTATTTGAGGGGCCGCTTGACCTGCTCTTATATCTGGTGCAAAAGAACAAACTGAATATCTATGACATTCCGATCGCCGAAGTGTTGGAGCAATATCTCGACACCATTCGTCAGATGCAAGAAACGGACATGGAAGTCGCTACTGAGTTTTTGGATATGGCGGCACGCCTTGTCCATATCAAGTCGACCATGTTGCTTCCGCGTCACGAGGAGGAAACGGAACAGCTCAAACGCGAACTGACCGGTGAGTTGATAGAATATCAGCTTTGCCAACAGATCGCCAAACAGATGGCAACCGGCTATTTGGGCGGTTTGCTGTTTGTACGTGAGCCGACCGAGATCGAGCCGGATATGACTTATCGCAGACAACACGCGGCTTCTGAGCTGTCTGACGCCTATTTGGCGGCGGCAGGGCGCGGTAAACGACGCTTGCCACCGTCACCGCAGGTGTTTAGCCGTATCGTGTCCCATCCGATCGTGTCGGTGTCCTCGCGCATCGTGACCGTATTGCGTCGACTCAAAGAGCAGGATCGTGTGCGGTATACGGCGCTGTTTGAAAATGCGGAGAGTCGCTCGGAACTGGTAGCGATTTTTCTGGCACTTTTGGAACTGATGAAGGCAAAACGTATTTTTGTCAGCGGTGAGGGAGAAGAAGCCGAAGTCCAAGCACTTTCCGGAGCGGCGACAAACGAAGAGTTTATCAGTGACTTTGATTGAACATAAATGGGGTGCAAAATGGAAAACCAAAACTATAAAGCTGCCATAGAGGCGATTTTGTTCGCAAACGGCGAGCCTATCAGCCTGTCTCGTATTGCAGAAGTGTTGGGATTAGACACCGAGTTTACGATGGGACTGATGGCAGAGCTTGTGGATGAATATGAGCAAAAGGACGGCGGTCTTCGGATATTGCGGCTTGAAAACGCCTATCAAATGACCACCGCCAAGGCATACGCCGATGAAGTGCGCCGTGCAATGGATCTGCGCCGCAACACGCCGCTTTCCCAAGCGGCGATGGAGGTATTGGCAATTGTTGCCTACAACCAACCTGTCACCAAGGCGTGTGTCGAGCAGGTGCGTGGCGTCGATTGCTCGGCGGTTATCCAAGGCCTGATGACCAAAAATCTGGTAGAAGAACGCGGCCGACTGGAACTGCCCGGTCATCCATTACTGTACGGTACAACAGCGGTATTTTTGCGTTGCTTTGGACTGGATTCTATCAAGCAGTTACCGCCTTTGCCGCAGAGCGAAACGGGCGGTGTATTGGTGGAAACCACGCTGGATGAAATTATTGAGGCGCAGGATCAGGAAGCACAAGAATAAAGATAATTTCCGACCGAACGGTTGATCAGTCAAAAACAAGGAGGTAGCGGCTATGGCTAAACAATTGAGCGAACTGCTTGGTGTTACAATGGATCGCGTCAAAGAAATGGTGGATGTGGACACTGTGATTGGAAGTCGGAGGCCAAGCGGTCTTAGGAAGACAAATTAT
>JAZSHG010000196.1:0-2812 GCA_045533135.1 Acutalibacteraceae bacterium | reverse complement strand
GGGATCCGTTCCCCCATTAAAAAACCGCCCCGGAAAGAGGTCGTTTTTTGTTTTGGCGTCATGGCGGCGTGATTTGTCCGTCGGCTTCCCCTGACAAGGGAGGCAAGGATACGCCGTCTGCGGACGGCGGCGGACCGTCGGGGATACCCCAAGGGCACTTCCGATGGGCGCGCCGGTCCCTACAAATGTTGATTTTTACCTCATTATGTGTATTGTAGGGCACAACCTAAACCTTGTGCCAAATCGGTTTTCTTTTGCCTACTTTTCTTTTTCCAAAAGAAAAGTAGGCAGCCGCCCCTGTTGGGACGACGGCCTACCTTTACTATCACATTATTCCGCGGCCGGTGCAGGAGCATCCTCCACAGGCAACTGAGATGTACAATGGGGGCAACGGGTAGCCTCAATAGCCACTTCGGAACAGCAGAAGGGGCAAACCTTGGTGGTAGGAGCCGCTTCGGGCGCAGGCTCTTCCGGTTTTTTGGATAAATTGGTGATCTTGTTGATAAACTTGACCAACAAGAAAATGACCACAGCCATAATAAGGAAATCGATCACAGCGGTAATAAACGCACCGTAACTGAGTGTGGTAGCACCGGCTTCTTTGGCAGTATCCAAAGATGTCTCCACCATCTTTTGTGTCACACCCTCGGGCAACACTTCGGGCATTCTCAACACCACAAAACGGTCGTTAAAATTGACATCACCGGTGATCAGACCGATCAGCGGCATCACCAGGTCATTGACCAACGAGGTAACGATCTTTTGGAACGCACCACCGATGATCACGCCGACTGCCAGGTTAACGACATTGCCACGCATGATAAACTCACGAAATTCGCCGAAAAATTTGCCTTTCTTTGCCATAAATCAACATCCTTTCATAGATGATTATGCAACAGATTTTGCGTAGCCTTGCGACACGCGTGACCTTCTCCTGTGGGAGAAGGGGGACCGCCGAACGGCGGTGGATGAGGAGTCAAGGTTGTGCAATAAACACCTCATCCGTCTTTTGCCTGTGGCAAAATCCACCTTCCCCTGCTGGGGAAGGTTAAATCACGCCGCAAAGGTTGCAGACGTCTTTTACTTCAGCGGCTCGGCATTCCAGATACGCTCGGCATAATCGCGGATAGAGCGGTCAGAGGCAAACACGCCGCTTGCGGCGGTGTTGGTCAGCGCCATCTTCGCCCACTTCTCACGATCCTTATAGACCTCACCGCTGAGTTTCTGCGCACGGCAATAATCCTCAAAGTCGGCCAAAACCATATACGGATCGCTGTGAATGAGGGAATTGGCCACATCGGTGTAGGTGCGACCGCCAAAGCCCTGATACATAAAGTCTACCGCGCGGTGAATGGTCTCGTTGCGGTTATAGATCGCAAACGGATCATAATTTTGCTTCATCGCCACCGCTTCGGGCGTGGACATACCAAACAGGAACATATTGTCCTTGCCCACCGCATCGTAGATCTCCACGTTGGCGCCGTCAAGCGTACCCAGCGTCACCGCACCGTTCATCATCAGCTTCATGTTACCCGTACCGCTTGCTTCGGTACCGGCCAACGAGATCTGCTCGGAAATATCCGCCGACGGCATCAGGCGCTCAGCCAGCGACACGCGATAATCCTCCAAATACACCACGCGCAACTTTTGGCGGATGATGGGATCTGCCTCGATCTCCTTGCCGAGATGGCAGATAAAGCGGATGATCTCCTTCGCGAGATAATAACCGGGCGCAGACTTGGCACCAAACAAATAGGTGCGCGGTTGCACGTCCAGATTGGGATTGTCCTTAAGCTCCAAATACCGGCTGACAATGTGCAAAGCATTCAGATGTTGACGCTTATACTCGTGCAAACGCTTGACCTGTACGTCAAACAACGTGTCGGGATCCACCGTCACGCCGGCTGTCTTTTTCAAATAATCGGCAAACGCCGCCTTGTTTTGGCGCTTGACCGCCATAAACTCTTCCAGGCTTGCCGGATCGTCCACATAGGGGCGCAACTTATCCAGCTCGCCGGCATCCAGCACAAAGCCGTCGCCGATACGCTCGGAGATAAACTTCGTAAGTGCCGGGTTCGCCTGACACAGCCAGCGGCGATGCGCAATACCGTTGGTGACGTTTTTAAACTTGTAAGGCGTCACCGTGTACGCATCGTGGAACACGGTATCCTTGAGGATCTCGCTGTGCAGCTTGGATACGCCGTTGACCGCGTGCGACACCGCCACACACAGGTTTGCCATCTTGACCAAACCGTAGCCGACGATCGCCATACGGCTGACCTTTTCCATATCGTTGGTCGCGCGCATCATCTCGGCACAGAAACGCTTGTTGATCTCGCACACGATCTGATAAATACGCGGCAAACGGCGCGCAAACAGATCCTCAGGCCAACATTCCAGCGCCTCTGCCATCACAGTGTGGTTGGTATATGCCACTGTGCGCGACACAATGCTAAACGCATCGTCCCAGGAGTAGCCGCACTCGTCAAGCAAAATACGCATCAGTTCGGGGATAGCCAGGGTGGGATGGGTATCGTTGATGTGAATCGCCGCCATCTCGGGCAAATTGTCCATCGTGCCGTAGGTTTCGAGGTGACGCTGAACGATATCCTGCACCGAGGCAGACACCAGGAAATACTGTTGCGACAGACGCAAGGATTTGCCCTCGCGATGGTTGTCGGCAGGATACAGCACCTGCGTGATGACCTCCGCCATAGCCTTTTGCTCCATCGCGCGCATATAGTCGCCCTGGTTAAACAGCGACATATCCATACCGGGCGCGGTGGATTTCCACAGACGCAGGGTAGAAACA
>JAZSHG010000218.1:0-2720 GCA_045533135.1 Acutalibacteraceae bacterium | reverse complement strand
AAATTGAGCTGACGGAATATGGCACGATTGCAGAGAAAGTACTTTGTCGAATGGACGATTTCTATGACGATATTGCGGTGGAGCATTATGTCATCATGCCAAACCATGTTCACCTGTTGTTGCTTGTAAAAGAGGGAAGGGGCGGACCGTCGAGGACGCCGGTCCCTACATTGCAAAACTCAGCCGTTTCGCGCTTCATCTCGACCTTCAAGCGGTTTTGCAACAAAGAGTACGGACAAAACATTTGGCAGTATCGTTCAAACGATCACGTCATTCGCAACGCGCAGGATTATGATCTGCATGCGAAATATATCCAAGAAAATCCTGTGCGTTGGCAACAAGATGCGCTGTATGCGGAAGAATAATACATCCAAAAAGGCCGCCTTTTGGCGGCTTTTTTCTATCCCCATATTGTGACGCGGCAAACTTTTGGCAAGCGCTTGACACAGCTACATAGGCGTGATATAGTTAACACGTTAACTAAAACGCGGACACACCCCCAAAAAGGAGGCTACAATATGAACGGAATGGGACCGCCCCCGGCATTTCGGGGTGGCGGCGGGCCGGGCAGACGCCGTCCGCTGACGGCGGAAGAAAAGGCCCAGCGCCCCAAGCTCACAGGGCCACTGGCACGCCGCATTTTATCCTATCTCAAGCCCTATTGGAAACGGGTCTTGCTGGTGATGGTGATCATCCTCATCTCCGCAGGGCTTGGTCTGCTTCCGTCCATGCTGACAGGCAAAATGATCGACGAAGGCCTTGTCGGCAGAGATTTTGCCATGCTGGTGCAGTTGGTGCTCATCTCCCTGGCGGTGGCGCTCGCGTCCAACCTGATCAGCATATTCCAAAGCTATCTCAACGCCTACATTGCGCAAAACATCTCCTACGATATGAAAAACGAGATGTACCGCCACCTGTCACAAATGTCCCATCGGTTTTATACCAACCAGCCGCAGGGTGAGCTGATCACCCGTATGACCGGCGATATCGGCGGCGTGCAATCGGTCATCAGCAGTACGATGACAGGCTTGCTTGCCAACGTTGCGGTGCTGGTCACCTCGCTGGTCGCGATGTACCGCATCCACTGGGTGCTGGCGACTGTCGGCGTGCTGTTACTGCCGTTTTTCGTGTTGCCGGCGCGCATTGTGGGACGCTATCGCTGGAAGATCGCCTCACGCACGCAGGAAAAATGGGACGAAACCAACCAGATCCTCAACGAAACGATGAGCGTGAGCGGACAACTGCTCGTCAAGCTCTTTTGCAAAGAGGACAGCGAATATGACCGCTACCACACCGTCAACGGTGAAACGCGCAACCTGAGCATCAAAGAAACCATTGCCCACGGCTGGTTCCACATGGCCATCAGCACCTTCATCGGCATCGGGCCGCTTTTGATGTATCTGGTGGGCGGCATATTGATGCTCCGATGGGATATCGGCCCCACACTGACGGTGGGCGGTATCACCACCATGGTGGCACTGTTAAACCGTATGTTCCGCCCGGTCGACCAACTGCTCAACATCAGCGTCGACGTCACCCGTTCGCTCGCGCTGTTTTCGCGCATATTCTCCTACCTCGATATGGAGCCCGAAATCGTTGACCGCCCCAATGCCGTCACGCCGCCCCATATCAAGGGCGATCTGGCATTTGAGCATGTCACCTTCGCCTATAACGAGGACAAAACCACCCTCAAGGACGTCAGCTTCACGGTGGAATCGGGCAAAACGCTCGCCATCGTCGGCGCATCGGGTGCCGGCAAAAGCACCCTCATCAGCTTGATTCCGCGCCTTTACGACGTCACAGGCGGCCGCGTGACGGTGGATGGCACCGACCTGCGCGATATACGCCTTGCGGCACTGCGCCAAAGCGTCGGTATGGTGGCACAGGACACCTACCTGTTCAACGACACCGTGCGCGCCAATCTGCTGTATGCCAAAGAGGATGCCACCGAGGAAGAGATGATGGAGGCGTGCCGCAAAGCCAACATCCACGACTTCATTATGAGCCTGCCCGACGGCTATGACACTGTTGTGGGCAACCGCGGACTCAAGCTTTCGGGTGGCGAAAAACAGCGCGTGTCGCTCGCGCGTGTGATCCTCAAAAATCCGCCCATTCTGGTGTTGGACGAGGCGACTTCGTCGCTCGACTCCATCTCCGAAAGCCAGATCCAGGAAGCGATCCGCCCCTTGCTCGAAAACCGCACCGCCCTGGTGGTGGCGCACCGCCTGTCCACCGTCCTGTCGGCGGACGAGATACTGGTGCTCGACGAGGGACAAGTGGTCGCGCGCGGCACCCACACAGACCTGCTGAAAGCAAGTCCGCGCTATCGCGAGCTGTACGAAACGCAGTTTTTGCGGCCGCTTGAACAGCAAAAGGACGCCGCGCGCCGCGCGCATCCCCAGGACACGCCGCCCCCACCTCCTGCGCGCCCTCGCGCCGCCTTTGCCAACGACGAACAGTATATATAATAAAAAAGCGTTCCTGTCACCGACAGGAACGCATTTTGTTTAGCTGTTATTCCTCCGCTTGCGGCGCATCCGCAGGAGCCTCTGCGGGCTCAGCCGCTTCCACAGGCTCAGCCGCTTCCATGGGCTCAGCCGCATCCACAGGCTCAGCCGCTTCCACGGGCTCGGCCGTTTCCACAGGCTCAGCCGCTTCCACGGGCGCGGCGTTTTCAGCCAAAGCCGCCAGCGGCACAGGGGCCTTTTTGGCGGCGCTGT
>JAZSHG010000107.1:0-6080 GCA_045533135.1 Acutalibacteraceae bacterium | reverse complement strand
CGTGAAGGTGCAAATAGACACATCCTCCACGTTTTTTAAAATTTTTACGACTTCTTTAAGACCGCTTTTGGTGCGATCAGGCAGGTCGATTTGGGTGATATCACCCGTGACCACCATTTTTGAACGAAACCCTAAGCGTGTGAGAAACATTTTCATCTGCTCGGGCGTAGTGTTTTGTGCCTCATCAAGAATGACAAAGCTGTCATCCAGTGTGCGGCCACGCATATAGGCAAGTGGCGCGATCTCAATGTTACCGCGCTCCATATATTTTTGGTAATTTTCCGTTCCCAACATATCAAACAGCGCGTCGTAAAGGGGACGCAGATAGGGATCAATCTTGGACTGCAGATCGCCAGGCAAAAAGCCGAGCTTTTCGCCGGCTTCAACGGCAGGACGGGTGAGGATAATACGGTTGACTTCCTTGGCACGAAAGGCGTTAACTGCCATCGCTACCGCGAGATACGTTTTACCCGTACCTGCAGGGCCGACGCCCAAGGTTACTGTGTTTTGGCGAATGGCCTCCACATATTGCTTTTGGCCCAAGGTCTTGGGCTTGACCGGGCGCCCTTTTGAGGTGATGCAAATACTGTCCGAAGTGAGTTTTGGCAGTTCATCATCGCCACCCTCGTCAACCAGCATCAGTACGTAGCGGACGTTTTGCTCACTGACCTGTTCGCCGCGGTTGATCAGATGCAAAAGCCCTTCAATCGCGCGTGTGGCTTTGGAAACCGCTTCCACGTCACCCGTAATTTTGATATCTGTACCGCGTGTAAGAATGGAAACGCCGTAGTGACTTTCAATCATACGGATGTTTTCGTCAAAACTGCCGAACAGGGAAACTGCCTGCTCCATGCGCTCTACATTGATTTTTTGTTCCGTCGTCATGGGCGGCGCTTCACCTCCTAGAACTTCCTTTGGGTCATTATATCACAAGCTAATATATTATACCAACAAAATTTACAAAAGTCATTGTCTAAATGTCACAAAAAATTACACTAATCATCTACAAGTATCGGTTTTTCCTCTGCGATGTTTTCCAAGCAGACATAGTGTCCGGTCAAGATACATTCCTTTGCGTTGCTTTGACAAGTATATCGACTTTCCAGTATCTGAATGCCTTGGAGCGCGGTCTGCTCCCATAACCGCAACCGCCTCTGAGCTTCTAAAAAAGCTTCTTGAGGTGGGCGCGTTATCACTTGAGCGGTTTGCGGATAATAGGTGTCGAAACGGAGTCCCACAGGCAAAGTGACATCGCCGATGGTGGGAAAGTTTTTCGTCTCTTCACTTCTGTAAACAGGGGGAAGTGGTGATGAGGGGAAAAGCGGTATGTCCCAACCAAAAAAGGAAAAAGTCGCACGGTGAAACGGTGCGCCTTCCACTAAAACGGTGTCGCATAGCGGCACCGTAACGGTGAATGTGCGTTCGGTCTGTGCGATGATTTCACCAACAGAGCGACGCAACAGCAGACGCTTATCTCCAATGGAGGCGCCACTGACCAGCAGTGTGCCTGCTGTGACAGCATCCCCCGGTTTGACAACGCTTTCGCCGCTGTATACCGTCATAGACCGTATCCAACCATCGTGTTTGGCTACCAGATTGGACGGCGTATCCGTTTCCAAAATCGTGGGGGGTGTGTCGCTTTCAAGCAGTTCCACGCGCGCGACACTCCCCTCCAAATTGACCGTCAGCCAAGCCACGCCGTCAATTTGTGATAAGGCTTGTAATCGTATGCGGTTTATGTCCAGTTCTTCGATGGGCGCACCGACAGTTACGCCCCATTGCGCCACCATTTGCCGAATGGTTTCTTCCGAAACGGCGGCATTTCCCGATACCGATACCGACCAGATCCGCCCACTCAAGAGATATAAAAGCAGCGCCGATACCACGCCGCCTGCCAATAACCCCCATCGGTGGGCAAAACGCGCCAAAAAGAAGGGGAATCCACGCCGTTTTGCTACGTGCAAGCGCATGCCGGCACGCCTGGCAGGACGACGCAGACGGGCATAGTCCTTTGCACGGCAGATTGCGCGCAGGACGAGACCTTTTCGTTGGATGCTCCACAGAGCCACATCACTTTTGGCGGCGGCATCCAAAAGGGCGGCCGGCATGCCGCCCTCAGCCTCAAATGCCACCCAGCCACGCCACCAGCGCAGTATGCGTTCTAACATGCTGTCACCTCATTCCAAAAAGCAAACTGCCAAAATATGCCCACCGACAGCAAGACTGTCAGCTGTCATTTCCGTCAGATGCAGTCCGTGCCCCACGATCTGCATCTGTCCACAGGCGGTGTCCAGACGAATCTCATCTTCCTCATAAACATCCAATCTGCGGCAGTTTTCAATGTATAGTTGGCGATCGCCGTTGAGCTCTATGTGTGGCACATCGGTCAATGTCCCCACAGGTAGGGAGAAAAGGTGCTCGGTCTGTTGTCCCAACATTCTAAATGTCCTTTTTTTCACAAAGCATCCCTCCCGACACATTTTTATGCTTGCGTCTGGGGAATAATGCGCACGGACAAACATATCTATACAGTGAAAGGGGAGGAAAAGGAATGCGGATACATATATGGTCGTGGAAAAGCCTAAAACGGCGTATCGGCGCATTTTTGCTGGTGTTAGCGGCTTGGGCGTTACTGAAAAGGCCACAGGCGGTGGCAACGGGCGTCAGTAGGGGGTTAAGCCTTTGCGGTGGCGTCATTATTCCGTCGCTATTTGTGTTTTTGGTACTGGCAGGCTTGTGGACGCGCACAGGAATCGGAGCCTCCTTCGGACGACGGCTTGCGCGCCCTGTGGCGTGGCTGTATCGTTTGCCGCCGAGCGCGGCATCGGCGTTGCTCATCGGTTGGGCGGGCGGCTATCCTGCAGGCGCTGTGGCGGTGCGTGACCTGCTCGATCGCGGCGAAATCACACCAAGTCAAGCAAAGCGTTTACTTTGTGGCTGTGTAAATGGTGGCCCTGCATTTATCATAGGCGGTATTGGTGCCGGTATGCTGGGTAGTCCTGCCAAGGGGGCGATATTGTTTTTGGCCCATTGGCTTGCTTCCTTTGTCACAGGATTGATTTTTATGCGTGGTGAAGAAGAGAAACTGCCAACGCATAAAACCCAAGCCAAGGCAGAACCATTATCCACAGCGCTTGCTTCCTCGGTGCAATCTGCCTGCCGCAGTATGCTGGGGATGTGCGGCTTTGTGATATTGTGCGCCGCACTGCTGTCACTTATGGATGCGTGGGGCGTGGGGGAGATGTTGCGTAGGCTCAGTGACGGCGCACAGGGGCAGTTTGGCATATCCTTGCCGCTGGGTGCTCTGTTTGCGGGGACTATGGAAGTAAGCTGTGGATGCTTGGAAGCGGTGAGCATCGGGGAGACCGCACCGTTTATGCTGGGGTGCATTCTCGGATGGGGTGGCATTTCGGTGCATGGACAGGTGGCGTCTGTGATGGCAGGACACAAGATTTTGGACAAAACCTTTTTTGCCGCACGAGGCTTGCAAGCACTGCTTGGAGGCGTGTTGAGTCAAATCTTGTTTCGTCTGATACCGCTTACCACCGATGTCCTGTCTGCCGGTGACGGTGCAGGCGTGCAGTGGTATACCACTTCGATCGTCGCGGCGGCGGCTTTGCTGGTGCTTTGCGGACTGTGGCTCTTGTGTTTGCCTGCCGAAAGAGGGTGAAACGGCTGGAAATATGCGGAAATGCCACAAAAATATGCTCTTAGGTCTTTTCTTTTTTCGGGGAATATGTTATAATGTCTTTGATTAATGACTAATTGAGGTGTTGGCATTGACCCGAGAACACACAAGAAATTTTTGCATCATTGCCCATATTGACCACGGCAAGTCTACCCTCGCTGACCGTATTTTGGAAAAGACCAACACAGTTTCCCAGCGAGATATGGAGGATCAGCTGCTCGACAGCATGGACTTGGAACGTGAGCGCGGCATTACCATCAAAGCCCATGCCGTCACCCTGTCTTACAAGGCAAATGACGGCGAGCTTTACACGTTCAACTTGATCGACACCCCTGGCCACATGGACTTTAACTACGAAGTGTCGCGTTCTTTGGCGGCGTGCGAGGGCGCGCTTTTGGTAGTGGATGCCTCGCAGGGCATAGAGGCGCAAACACTGGCAAACACCTATTTGGCAGTGGAACATGGCCTGGAAATTGTGCCGGTCATCAACAAAATCGACCTTCCCTCTGCGCGCCCCGATCAGGTGCGGCAGGAGATCGAGGATATCATCGGTATCGATGCTTCGAAAGCACCCTGTATTTCTGCCAAAACCGGCCTCAACATTGACGCCGTTTTGGAGGCAGTGGTCAATGCGATCCCTGCTCCCAAAGGCGACGAAACGACACCCTTACAAGCGTTGATTTTTGACAGCTACTATGATAGCTATCGTGGTGTTGTGGTGTATCTGCGTGTCAAAGAGGGTGAAGTCCGCACGGGTGATACCATCCGCATGATGGCCACCGGCGCTGAGTTTGATGTGGTGGAAACAGGCATTATGCGCCCGGGCCGTTTGGAGCCGACAGGTGTGCTCAAAGCAGGGCAGGTCGGCTATATCACCGCATCTATCAAGACGGTCAGTGAGGCACGCGTCGGTGACACCGTTACGCGCAAGGATATGCCTGCCGCTGAGCCGCTTCCAGGCTATCACAAGGTCAACCCTATGGTCTATTGCGGCATTTTTCCTGCTGATGGCGCCCATTATCAAGATCTGCGCGAGGCGTTGGAGCGCCTGCAACTCAATGACGCGTCTTTGACCTTTGAACCCGAAACCTCTGTGGCGCTTGGCTTTGGCTTCCGTTGCGGCTTCTTGGGACTGTTGCACATGGAGATCATCCAAGAGCGCTTGGAGCGTGAATATGACCTTGACTTGATCACTACCGCTCCCAGTGTTATCTATCGCATCACCAAAACCGACGGCTCGGTGGAGTATATTGACAATCCGACTAACTATCCCGATCCGAGTGATATCACTATGGCGGAAGAGCCGCTGACCGATGCACACATTTTGGCACCCACCGATTTTGTGGGCAACATCATGGAACTGTGCCAGGAGCGACGTGGTGTGTTCAAGGATATGAAATATCTCGACCAAACACGTGTGGATATTCATTACGAAATGCCGCTCAACGAAATTGTATATGACTTTTTTGACGCGCTCAAATCGCGTACACGCGGTTATGCAAGCCTTGACTATGAGCTCAAAGACTATGCCAAATCCGAGCTCGTCAAGCTGGATATCCTGCTTAATGGCGAGGTGGTGGATGCACTGTCATTTATCGTCTTTGCAGGAAACGCCTATTCGCGTGCACGCCGTATGTGCGAAAAGCTGAAAGAGAACATTCCGCGCCAGCTGTTTGAAGTGCCTATCCAAGCGGCAATCGGCGGCAAAATTATTGCCCGAGAAACGGTCAAGGCGATGCGCAAAGACGTTTTGGCCAAATGCTACGGCGGTGATATCACCCGTAAGAAGAAACTGCTTGAAAAGCAAAAAGAGGGCAAAAAACGTATGCGTCAGCTCGGCAGTGTCTAGGTGCCGCAGGAGGCCTTTATGGCGGTGCTCAAACTGGATGAATAAGGGGGAGCGGTTATGGCGATCGGTATCTATATTCACGTGCCGTTTTGCCGCTCCAAATGTCCCTACTGCGATTTTTATTCTTTGACAAACACCGACGATCAAACAAAAGATGCCCACACGGCGGCGGTTGTGCGTGCGCTTGTGCGCGCGCACGAGCAAGGTGTCGTCGGTGCCGATACACTCTATTTTGGCGGCGGTACGCCCTCCTTGCTCGGTGACAAGCGCCTTATACGCATTATGACTGCGGCGGAGCCACTGCTTGACGGTGCGCCCGAAATCACACTCGAAGCCAACCCTGCTGATGACCTGGCACCCACCCTGCAAGCCTTTGCGGCGGCAGGCGGCAATCGTCTGTCGATGGGAATGCAGTCTTATTCTGCCACGGAATTGCAGTTTTTAGGCCGCCGTCATAATAACGACCAGCTTGAAAGGGCGATGCAGGCGGGATTTGACGCAGGCATTGACAACGTTTCGCTGGATATGATGCTAGGTTTGGAA
>JAZSHG010000198.1:0-10245 GCA_045533135.1 Acutalibacteraceae bacterium | reverse complement strand
TTCGGGGCGGATAGGGTCGATCATACCGGTAAGACCGATATAGATAAGATCCTTTTCCAAAGCCGCAGGACTGTTATCAATGGGCTTTTCTGTGTAGGTGGTATAAGCGGCGCAAAGCACACGCAAAGCGCGGTCGGCCATATCTTTGTTTTGCGAAAGAATCACTTGACGGTCTTCTTCGGTCATATCTCGCACGCCGCTTGTGGTATGGATGCGCGTGCAACGGCGCAACACTTCGTCAGGCGCACCTTTGGTGTACTGTACAAACTGCCCATCGGCTTGATGTACGGTGGACATCATCTTGCGCATGGAATCGAAGGGGGCTTCGTCAACGCGCGGCGTGGCGGCTTCCAAATCGGCTTTGGGCAAGCCGATCGAGGTGGCGAAATTCACCAGCGCACATTCGGTAGGCTCACCAACAGCATTGCCGGCTTCGTCGGGCTCGGCGTCAGAGCAAAGCGCCATGGCGGTAGCAAGCAGGTTTGTGTCTACGGTATTGTGTTCAACAACCGTCATTTTGTTTTGTGTCAGTGTACCGGTCTTATCCGAGCAGATGATCTGCGTACATCCCAAGGTTTCAACAGCGGTCAAGCGGCGAATAACGGCGTTGCGCTTGGACATTTTGGTGACGCCGATGGAATGCACAATGGTCACAACCGCGGCCAAGCCTTCGGGAATAGCGGCAACGGCCAAGCTGATAGCCAGCATAAAGGTGTTGATGAGTGCATCGGTGGTAAATTTGCCTGCTTGCAAGATGCCTACGGCAAAGATGAGCACGCAGATGCCCAAAACCAGCCAGGTGAGAATGCGGCTGAGCTGTCCCAGCTTGCGTTGTAAGGGGGTTTGCTCCTTTTCGGCGGCAGACAGCGCAGAGGCAATATGCCCCATCTCGGTATCCATACCGGTGGCAGTGACAACGGCTTTGCCGCGGCCATAGACAACGGTGCTGCCCATATAGACCATATTTTTGCGGTCGCCCAGCGGCACTTCGCCTTCGGTGGAAAGCGCCTCCATTTGCTTGTTAACAGGCTCAGATTCACCTGTCAATGCCGCTTCCTCCACCTTGAGCGAGGCGCACTCCAGCAGGCGAGCATCGGCAGGGACAGCGTCACCTGCTTCCAAAATGACAATATCGCCGACAACCAGGTTTTCACTGTGCATCGAAACGACGTGTCCATCGCGCAATACCTTTGAGGTGGCGGCGCTCATCTCCTTGAGTGCTTCAATAGCTTGCTCTGCCTTGCTCTCCTGAATAACGCCCAAAACGGCGTTGAGGATCACCACAAACAGGATGATAAATACGTCTGCCAAGGATTCGTTGGCATAGACGGCGGTGATGCCCGAAAGCAGGGCGGCCGCCAACAGCACCAGAATCATAGGATCGGCAAGTTGTGAAAGAAAGCGGGAGAAAATGCTGACTTTTTTGGCCTCAACAAGCTTGTTGGGCCCATTTTCCTGCAAACGGCGATCGGCTTCTTTTTCGGTCAAGCCTTGCGACGTGGAGGAAAGCCCTTCCATTACCTGCGGAAGATCTTGGGTGTACCATTTCATACGATTGTCCATCCTTTCCGGAAAAGAAAATGAGCATAGCCAAAGCTATGCTCATCCAGTACCGATATCGTACCCACGCACAGCCAAGGCTATACATGAGTCTCATTGCAAAGACAGAGCCGACCCCAAAAGGGGCGAGGTGACGAACTCTGCCGCGCCAAGCGCCAATTACTCCCTCACGAATAACCAAATTTTAACAGATTATGGGGCAAAAGTCAAGGGGCAGAACTGCGTCAATCAAGAGAGTGGGGAACCAAATAGTTGAGTTGATCAACAATATGACCGTTTTCCAAAAACAGGCGTGGCACGCGCTTGCCAATATCGCAGACGACCTCATAGGGAATGGTGCCTGCGGTGGCGGCGAAATGTGCGGCGGAGCAATCGTCTGTGCCGCCCAAAAGGATGACCTCGTCACCCACCTGTGTGCCTTCGATACCGCCGATGTCCAGCATGCATTGATCCATGCAAATACGCCCGACAATAGGGGCAGATTGGCCATTCACACACACTTGCCAACGATCGGAAAGACTGCGTGGCAGACCATCTGCGTAGCCAACAGGCATTGTTGCCAATGTGCAGGGCGTTTCGGTGACAAAGGTGCGACCGTAGCTGACGGTGGTGCCGACGGGCACGGTTTTGACCATGGAAAGCACCGATTTGACCGTCATGGCAGGACGAAGCGGCAGTTGGTTCTCTAAAGAGGCGTCGGGCAACAATCCATAGAGGATAATACCGGGGCGTACCATATCCATATGCATGTGCGGAAACCGCATCAAGGCGGCGCTGTTACAGCAATGCCGCAGTGCAAAGGTAATGCCCATTGCTTTCAAGCGATCGATCACACGGCAAAACAGTGCATATTGGTGCTCAGTAACAGCCTGACCGTCAGGTTCATCTGCAGAGGAGAAGTGTGTAAAAATACCTTCTGCACGCAAACGAGGTAGGCGGTATACAGCGGCGATTTCCTCGGCGGCATCGTTTTCGGATCCTTCGCGGCAGAAAAAGCCGACACGGGACATGCCTGTGTCTACCTTAATATGCACAGGCAGCGAAACGCCTGCTTTTTCGGCTTCGGTGTTTAACTGTTCGCCATATTCACGGCTGATGACTGTTTGGGTAATAGAAAGCTCCGCCAGACGTGCCGCTTCTGTGGGGGGCGTGTAGGACAGAATCAGAATCGGCTCCGTAATGCCGGCCTGCCGTAACTGGGTGGCTTCTTCCAGGTTGGAAACGGCAAACCAAGATGCGCCCTCGCGACTGAGCAGGCGCGCAACGGCCACTGCACCGTGGCCGTAGCCGTCAGCCTTGATAACTGCCATCAAACGGCAACCCTCGCTAACAGATTGGACGATGGTGTGATAATTGTGGCGCAGGGCTTCGAGATCAATCTCTGCCCACGTGCGTTTGAGATATGAGGACATAAAGCACCTACCCCTTGCTTTAATAGAAATACTAACTCTTTATATTATAATCCCAATATAAAAAATAATCAATTGCTTTTTTGCCCGAAAAAGGATATACTGGTCAAAAAAGGGGGGGTTGGATGAAAAAGTTTGCCACCATTGGTCGCGGATTTATCGTAGATGCCTTTATTGAGAGCGCTCATTCAACAGGATTGTGGCAACTTGATGCGGTCTATTCGCGCGATTTGGAAAATGGCAAAGACTTTGCCGTTAAACATGGTGCCAAAAAGGTTTATACCGACCTGGATTTATTGGCTGCCGATCCCGATATTGACGGCGTTTACGTGGCAAGTCCAAACGCTTTACACGCTGAACAGTGCCGCCTGCTAATAGAAGCGGGCAAACATATCCTTTGTGAAAAGCCACTTGCAGCCCGCGCGGAAGACGTACTCGAACTGCAAGCGCTGGCGGCAGACAGAGGCGCTTTATACCTGGAAGCTATCATGTATATGCACACGCCGTTGCGCCATGCATTGCGGCAAGCGGTAGAGGCGTGCGGACAGATCTTCACGGCGCGACTGGATTTTTCCAAGCGATCCGCTCACTATGATGCCTATCTGCGTGGCGAGACCCCCAATATTTTTAACCCCACGTTCGAAACGGGCGCACTGATGGATTTAGGTGTTTATACCGTTTATCCTGCCTTGGATCTTTTTGGCATGCCGCAAAATGTCAGCGCCGACGCCTCGTTTTTGCGTACAGGTGCAGATGGCGCAGGATGTGCCGTCTTGTCCTATCCCGACAAGCAGGTCGTACTCACCTATGCCAAAACCGCGCAATGTATCATTGGCTCTGAAATTGTCGGTGAAGACGGCACGGTCACATTTGGTACCATATCACAGTTGCAGGATATATGTTTGCACGCGCGTGACGGTGCAGTTACGGTGGTTGCGGAAAATGAAACGCGCCTGCAGCTGATGGCGCACGAAGCGGAAAGCTGGTACCGTTTTATCGAAGATCCCGAAGATGCCGATTATGTCGCATGTCAGCGTTTGGCATTACAGGTTGCTACCGTTATGGAGGAGATACGCAAACAAGCAGGGGTTCGATTCCCAAAAGACAGATAAATGCACAAAAAACAGTCGTTTTTTAAAACGACTGTTTTTCTTTTTTTGCGCTGAAAATACCGCATAATCTTTCGCCGTATGGAAAAGATAAGGTACACAAAACAGAGAGGAGTGGGAAAATGAAGGATTGGCGCGGACATGTTTCACGCCTTTTATGGGAGCAAACGCACCGCTCGCCGCAGGAAGCATCGGCGGCGCAATGGCAAAAAGCATTGGCGACAGCGGTTTTGTCCACAGTGCCACCCATTGAAGAAGTCCCACCGCGCTGTGCGGCGTATTTTTCGGCGGAGTTTTTGATGGGGCGGATGATCCACGCAAATCTGCTCAATACCGGGCTGTTGCCGGAGGCGGATGACCTGATGGCGGATTATGGGCTGTCACTGGCACAGTTTGAAGAGCTGGAAGACACGGCACTCGGCAACGGTGGCTTAGGACGTTTGGCGGCGTGCTTTTTAGATTCTGCCGCCACTATGGGCATCCCCTTGCACGGTTACGGTATTCGTTATCGCTTCGGTCTGTTTCGTCAGCATTTTACCGACGGCTTTCAAAGAGAAACACCTGACGATTGGCTTAAAAACGGGGATCCCTGGTCTTTTCGCCGTCAAGAAGAGCGTGTGACGGTACGTATGGGCAACCTTACTGTGTATGCTGTGCCTTATGATATGCCGATTATCGGCTATGGGGCAAAAACAGCCAACTTCCTGCGCCTTTGGCAAGCGGAGCCGCTTAATGCGCTCGATTGGGATAAGTTCAACGAACAAAAATATGACAAGGCGTTTCACGCCGCCAATGAAGCGGCATGTTTATCGGCGGTGCTTTATCCCAATGACAGTACCGATGAGGGCAAGCGTTTGCGACTGCGCCAACAATACTTTTTTTGTTCTGCTTCACTGCAAGACTTGTTGCGCCGTTTTCGTCGTAGCGGTAAGGAAAACTTGTCGGATTGGTTGACCGTACAACTCAATGACACACATCCTGCTGTGTCGATTTTGGAGCTGATTCGCCTCTTGATGGAGGAGGAGAAGCAATCCTTTGACGATGCGCTGGATACCGCACGCGAGGTGTTTGCCTATACCAATCATACCGTATTGCCCGAAGCATTGGAAAAGTGGGATTTAAAACTGTTTTATCGATGCTTACCGCAACTCAAAAAGATTCTTGAAGCAGTAGATTGCGCACTGATCAATGAACTTAAACAGCGCGGTGTACCCACAACGCAGTGGGAAAACTTTCGCATTATCAGTGGCGGCCAGGTGCATATGGCACGTTTAGCGGTGTTTGGTAGCCGCGCGGTCAACGGTGTGGCGGCCTTGCATACCAAACTGCTCACGGAAAAGCTAATGCCACACTGGCATGCGCTGTATCCGCGAAAGTTTCAGAATAAGACCAATGGCATCACCCAGCGGCGCTGGCTGGCACTGGCAAACCCTGCGCTTGCCAAGCTGATCACAGATACTATCGGTGGAGATTGGATCACCAACCTCGCAGAGCTGGGAAAGCTAAACCCTTATGCGGATGATGATACCTTCTGTGAAGCGTTTTTGCTGTGCCGTCAACAGGCAAAAGCGCGACTGGCGTCCTATATGGAACAGCGCGAAGGACAAACTGTTCCCACCGACCGCCTGTTTGATGTACAGGCAACGCGCCTGCACGAATACAAACGGCAGTTGCTCAACGCGTTTTCTATATTGGATATATATTATCAACTTCGCGAAGGAAAGCTGAAAGATTTTGTGCCGACAGTGTTTATATTTGGCGCCAAAGCGGCACCGTCGTATAGGCGCGCCAAAGGTATTATCAAGTATATCCACGAGCTGGCAAATATGATCAACCAGGACCCAACGGTTTCGCCGTATATGCAGGTCATATTTCTAACCAACTATGATGTTTCCTATGCGGAAAAACTATTGCCTGCGGCAGATATTTCCGAGCAAATCTCCACAGCAGGCATGGAAGCTTCGGGTACGGGAAATATGAAAATGATGCTCAATGGTGCATTGACCCTCGGCACGATGGATGGAGCCAATGTAGAGATATTTGCGGTGGCAGGTCAAGAGAATGGATATGTGTTCGGGGCAAGTGTTGAAGAATTAGCCAAGAAAACAGACTATGATCCCAAAGCGTTATATGCGTGTGAGCCGCGTATCAGACGTGTGGTGGATAGCCTGATAGACGGCACGTTTTCGGACGGTGGCAGTGGTTTGTTCCGGGAACTGTATGATGCGCTTCTGCAAGGTGCGTCGTGGCATAAACCGGATCAGTACTATGTGCTTGGTGACCTTTTGGATTTTACCGAAACGCGTCTGCGTGCCAACCGTGAATATGCCAATCGTATGGAATATGCACGCAAGTGTGTTTGCAATATTGCTGCATCGGGTCGCTTTTCCAGTGACCGTACAGTGCTGGAATATGCCCGTGATATTTGGCGCTTGGCGCCTTATAAGGAGGAAAAATAATGAAATTGTGTAAACGTATTACCGCGTTGGTGGCGGTGCTTTTGCTGTGCATCACAGCACTTTCGGGTTGTTCGCGTCAAAAGGATGATGCGATTACTTTGCGCGTTTGGGGTGCGCAAGAGGATCAAGAACTGCTTAAAGAGATGATTGAATCCTTCAAAAAAGCCAATCCTGACAAGAAGTATGACATTACGCTGGGCGTAGTGGGGGAGAATGATGCGCAAAAACGCGTATTGGAGGATCCGGAAGCCGCGGCGGATGTGTTTTCTTTTCCCAATGACCAAATCCTCACCTTTGTGAATGCCAAAGCGTTGTATGAAATCACGCGCAACAAGGATGCTATCATTGCCGATAACACCGAAGGATCTGTGGAATCGGCAACGGTGAACAATAAGCTCTATGCTTACCCAATGACCTCGGATAACGGCTATTTTCTCTACTACGATAGCCGTGTGCTGTCGGCAGAAGATGTTAAAACATTGGATGGTTTGATGGAAGCGGCAGAAGAAGCGGACAAAAAGGTCGTTATGGATGTGTCAGACGGTTGGTATTGTGCCTCCTTCTTCTTGGGCGCAGGATGTGAGATCGGTCTTACCGCCGATGGCAAGCAGACTTGTAATTTTAACAACGCCGATGGATTGAAGGCGGCACAGGCTATTCAGAAGTTTACCGCACACGAGGCGTTTATGACAGGCAACAATGACATTGTCACAGGTGCGATGGGGGATACGGTATGCGCGGCAGTATCCGGCACGTGGAATGCGGAAGCTCTGCAAGAAAAACTGGGTGACGGATATGCCGCCACAAAACTGCCTACTTTCACACTCGGCGACAAGCAGGTACAGATGAGTAGCTTTGGTGGATATAAGCTGATGGGGGTCAATGCGCTGACAAAGCATCCTGCTGAGGCAATGGCTTTGGCAGAATGGCTGACAAATGAGAAGAACCAGCTTTTGCGCTTCCAAAAGCGTGCTATGGGCCCCTCTAACCGCAAGGCCGCCGCCGACGCCAATGTGCGCGAAAATCTTGCCCTGTCGGCATTGACCGAGCAAAATGCTTTTGCAAAGTCGCAAAAGGAAGTGCTTTCCACCTTCTGGACACCCGTTGAGGCGTTTGGCTTGGCGATGGAAAACAAGGACTATTCTAAAAGCTTACAGGTACAGTTGGATACCATGGTAAAACAGATCACAGGATAACAAGGAGGGAATGCCGTGGCGGAGCATAGCCAGTATTCACAACCGTTCTGGCGTCGCACCGGAGAATGGTTGCTGACGGGTCTCTCAGGTGTCCCAGGCAGTCTTTGGCGCGGCGTCGTTGCTTTGTTCCGTTCAATCGGAAGTGTTTTCCGCCGTATTGGTGAGCGATTTGCGCTTGTGGGACAAGCTGTCACCAAAGGAGATCTTCCTACCCGTGTTTCACTATTGATCATGGGTGCCGGCTGTTGGCTGCGCGGTCAATGGCTGCAAGGATTGGCATATACCGCCGCGCAGATGTGGTATTGGTGGTATATGCTGACCAGTGGATTTCGCCTGCTGGGGCAATACCTTACGTTGGGTACGGCAGGGCGTGAGGAGATATGGGACGAGGAGCTGCAGATATGGATCTATTCTGAACCCGACAACTCTCTGCGCATCTTGCTTTTCGGCACGATAACGCTGCTTTTGACGCTGTTTATGGTATATCTCTACACCGCCAGCATTAAGTCATCACTCAACAATCAGCGCTTAAAAGAGCAGGGTAAGCCCATTCCTACCGCAAGAGAAACGATGCATCAACTGACAGATAGGCATTTTCACAGAGTGCTGTTATCTGTACCCACGATTTTGCTGGTGATATTTACCCTGTTGCCGATCATCTTTATGGTGCTGATGGCATTTACCAACTTTGACAAATCCCATCAGCCACCCGGTAACCTATTTACTTGGACAGGGCTTGACACCTTTCGCGAGTTGTTTGGCGGTAGCTCGCTTATCTCCAACACCTTTGTGCGTCTGCTTGGATGGACGCTGGTGTGGGCATTTTTTGCTACCTTTACCAACTATATTTTTGGTATCGTATTGGCACTGCTTATCAACCGCAAAAGCATACGGTTTAAAGGAATGTGGCGCACCGCCTTTGTGATGACGATTGCTGTGCCGCAGTTTGTAAGCCTTTTGCTGATGTCGCAGTTGCTCAGTGAGCAGGGGACACTCAATGTGCTTTTGCAGGAATGGGGCTTGGCTTCGGAGGCACTGCCTTTTCTGACCAACCCGACCTGGGCACGTGTAACGGTTATTATTGTGAATATGTGGGTGGGTATACCCTACACGCTACTGATCACAACCGGTATCTTGATGAACATCCCTGAAGAACTTTACGAGAGTGCTCGCATAGACGGCGCAGGGCCATTTGCCACTTTTACAAAAATTACGATGCCGTATATGCTGTTCGTGACAGCGCCATATCTCATCACGCAGTTTATCGGCAACGTCAATAATTTCAATCTGATTTATTTGTTAACAGGCGGAGGGCCATTGTCGCTTGATTATTATCAGGCCGGAAAGACCGATCTGTTGGTGACGTGGCTTTATAAGCAAACAGTCAACGAACAAAACTACAACTTAGCATCGGCTATTGGCATTTTGGTATTCATCTTGTCGGCGGTGTTATCCTTGGTGGTCTACACGCGTTCATCAGCAGTGCGCAAAGAGGAGGAGTTTCAATGAAATATTCCACCCGACGCCGCACTACTGACGGTATCGTGTACGTTTTGCTGACGGTTTTGGCGCTGATATGGTTATTGCCGCTTCTTTGGCTGTTGATGACCTCCTTTCGTGGGGAGGCAGGTGCTTACACGCCATATATCTTTCCAAAAGAGTGGACGTGGGACAATTATGTGCGGCTGTTTACCGATCGATCGCTGTTTGATTATCCGCGCTGGTTTGCGAACACGCTTTTTGTAGCGGTGCTGACCTGCGCGTTATCAACGCTGTCGGTACTGGCAATCAGCTATACCTTTAGCCGCCTGCGGTTTCCGGCACGGCGAGGATTGATGAACGTCGGCCTGGTTTTGGGTATGTTTCCCGGCTTTATGACCATGATCGCTGTGTATCATCTACTCAACGCTTTGGGGCTTAATCAGTCGCTTTTGGGACTTGTTTTGGTGTATTCCGCAGGTAACTCTTTGCAATACCTGGTGGCAAAAGGATATTTTGACACGGTTAGTCGTTCGTTGGATGAGGCGGCCACCATCGACGGTGCCTCACGCAGTCAAATATTCTGGAAAATTTTGTTGCCACTATCAAAGCCCATTGTGGTGCACACAGCGCTAACTGGTTTTATTGCGCCGTGGATCGATTTTATCTTTGTCAGCGTAATTATGAAAGATAACTACGCCAACTACACCGTGGCACTTGGGCTATATCAAATGCTGTCGCGTGAAAACGTATATCGCTATTTTACCGTGTTCTGCGCAGGTGCCGTCATAGTATCCATTCCTATCACATTGTTGTTTTTGCGACTGCAAAAATTCTATGTTGAGGGTGTTACCGGCGGTGCGGTAAAAGGATAACCGAAAATTTGTTCGATTTTTTTTGAAAAACCCCTTGATTTTTGCAAAAAGCATGCTATAATAGCATTGTAAACATTTGTTCGGAACAAGTGTTCGAACGAACGGAGGTATGAAATATGTGGAATAGCTTGCTGTCGATCATCCTGATGGGTGGGATG
>JAZSHG010000125.1:0-3966 GCA_045533135.1 Acutalibacteraceae bacterium | reverse complement strand
GCTTAGATGGGGCTTCATCATCTTGGTCGCAGGCTTAATGATCAATGCCTTGGTGCAATACCTGTGGGCGTTTTATAAGATCCGCCGTGACCAACTGCGCGAAGAGGCTTCTCAAAAGGAGAATGCCGACGAATAACAGGAGGCAACTATGGTTTGTTCACGTTGTAAACAGCGTCCTGCGGTTGTGTTTATCACCCGTATGGATGGCGATAAGACGCAAAATGAGGGGCTGTGCTTGATTTGTGCGCAGGAACTGCACATCAAGCCTGTGGAGGATATGCTCAGTAAAATGGGCATCAGTGCTGATGATATGGAGCAGATGCAGGATCAGATCAGCACCATGATGACCGAAATGGAGGAGTCGGGTGAGGACGGCGATAGTTTTCTCCCCGGTGGTGCGGCGACCTTTCCGTTCCTCAACAATCTGTTTGGTACCAACCTTCCTGCTGAGAGTGAAACCGGTGACAAGGGCAAAAAGAAAGCGTCACGCAAAAAGGCACAACCGCCCGAAAAGAAACGCAAGTTTTTGGAAAACTATTGCTCTGACCTGACGCGCAAGGCGCGGCTGGGGCAGATAGACCGTGTCGTGGGGCGTGAGCGCGAGATCTATCGCGTCAGTCAAATCCTTTCGCGCCGTACAAAGAACAATCCCTGCCTGATCGGTGAACCCGGTGTTGGCAAGACTGCGATTGCCGAAGGCCTTGCTTTGCGTATTGCACAGGGAGATGTGCCGCCGCGTCTGCTTGACAAGGAGATCCACCTGTTGGATCTGACCGCTTTGGTGGCAGGCACACAATTTCGCGGTCAGTTTGAAAGCCGCATCAAAGGTCTGATCGATGAGGTGAAGGCCGAGGGCAACATCATCCTGTTCATTGATGAAGTACACAACTTGGTGGGTGCAGGTGATGCGGAAGGCACGATGTCTGCCGCCAATATTTTGAAGCCTGCACTGTCTCGCGGCGAGATCCAGGTCATTGGCGCGACCACCTTTAACGAATATCGTAAGCATATCGAAAAGGATTCCGCACTGGAACGGCGTTTTCAGCCTGTGACGGTGGAGGAGCCTTCTATTACCGATGCGGTGGAGATGCTGCGCGGCATTAAGCCGTATTATGAAGACTTCCATGGCGTGACGGTCACCGACCACCTTATCAACGAAGCGGTGCGCCTGTCGGAACGATATATTACCGACCGCTTTTTGCCCGATAAGGCTATCGACCTATTGGACGAGGCCTGTGCCGCCACCGCATTGCGCAACAAGGCCGCGGATCTGTATGCGCAACTGCAAAAGGAGATAGCCCGTTTGCAGGAACAAGAGGAAACACAAACCAATGCGGAAGCGGTGGATTTTGAACAACTCGCGACTACGCGTGCCGCTCTGTTGCAAAATCAGCAAAAAGCGGATGAGATTCGCACTGCCGCCACCCAGGCGCCTGTCACAATGGACGATTTGGCGAAGGTTATTGAACTGTGGACAGGGATCCCTGCCGCCAAGATCCGCGAGAATGAGCTGACGCGTCTGGCAGAGCTGGAGGAGCATCTCAAGGCAAAGGTGATCGGGCAAGATGAAGCGGTAGAGCTGGTGGCATCTGCCATCCGCCGCAGCCGTGTGCAGATAAGTCCGCGCCGCCGCCCGGCATCCTTTATCTTTGTCGGCCCCACCGGTGTGGGCAAGACGGAGCTTGTGAAGGTGCTGGCCAATGAGTTGTTTGACACGCCTGAAACGCTTATTCGTTTGGATATGTCGGATACGATGAAGCCGGGCAACTCACCGAAAAGGTGCGCCGCAAGCCGTACTCGGTCATTTTGTTTGATGAGATCGAAAAGGCGCATCCCGATGTGCTCAATGTACTGTTGCAAATACTTGATGAGGGCCGCGTTACCGATGCGCATGGCCGTCGGGTGAATTTTGAAAACACCGTTATCGTGATGACCTCCAACGCCGGCAGCCGTTTTAGTGAAAATCTGATGGGCTTTGGCAAAACGGCAGCGCAGGCAGGCCGCGATAAGGCGGAAAAAGCGCTGTCTGAGTTTTTACGGCCCGAGTTTATCAGCCGTGTGGATGAGATCGTCTATTTTTCACCGCTGGGCGAAGCGGAATATGCCGCTATTGCCGACTTGATACTTTCCGAACTGCAAGGGCCGCTCAAGGAGCGTGGGATAGACTTTACGTGGACAAAAGAGGCGGCTTTGGCGTTGGCAAAAGCCGCTGTGGGCGGCCGCCGCGGTGCGCGCGATCTGCACAACGCCATTCGCCGTCAGGTGGAGGATGTGATCGCTGTCAAGCTGGTGCAAAGCGGTGATACACCGCCTGCGGCTATTACGGTAAATGCGGCCGAAAATGGGGGCGTGAGCCTGACGGTTACGGAGGCAAACTGATGGAACTGATCGATATCACACGAGAGCTGCTTTCTGCGCCTGTTTTTCCGGGCGACCCTGTTCCCGAAATGGAACCCATTTCCCGTATTGCCTATGGTGAAGTGTGCAACCTATCGCAACTGCACGCGTCATTGCACACCGGCACGCACATGGATGCTCCACTGCATTTTCTCGACGGAGAGGCGGACATCTCGCAAGTGAATTTGTCTGTTTGTGTGGGGGAATGTAGCGTTATCGAGATGTCGGGCACGCTCACAGGCGTTGATCTGGAAACGAAGCTGCCTTTTTGTCAACCGCGTGTGCTGATAAAGGGCGATGTGTCGCTCACCCAAAGTGCCGCATTTGTGCTGGCGCAGGCAGGTGTGCGGCTGGTGGGCGTGGAGAATCAATCCGTTTGCTCTGATCAAATTGCTGCTGTGCACCGCCAGTTGCTGGCAGATGGCATTTGGATCTTGGAAGGACTTGATCTATCTAAAGTGGCGGTCGGCACCTATCTGCTGATGGCGGCACCGCTGAAAATTGTTGGCGCTGACGGCGCGCCTGTGCGTGCACTTTTGTGCAAACGCCAGCCGTCTTTGAACGTATAAAAGAAAGGAGGCGCTGTCCAAAATGAGAGGCAATCAGCTGAAACTGGGCGTCATTATCAACTATGCGTCGGTGGTTATCGGCCTGATGATCACCCTGTTTTATACGCCCATTATGTATAAAGGCTTGGGCGAATCGGAATATGGCGTATATTCCACTACCATGGCGTTGGTGTCGAACTTGAGCCTTTTAAGCCTTGGCATGAACAGCGCCTTCACACGGTTTTATTCCCGTAAAAAGTTAGAGGGCGATGAAGAAGGTGTGCATCGCCTTAACGGTATGTTTTTGACGGTCTATTTTATCATGTCGGCACTTGTGTTGCTGTGCGGTGTCATCATCACGCTCAATTACGAGTCAGTCTACGGCGGTGTTATGACCGCGAAGGAGCTGGAGCGTACTCCCTGGCTCACGATGATTTTATCACTTAACGTGGCAATCACCTTCCCCGAAAGCCTTTTAGAATCCACCATGACGGTCAATGAGCGATATGTGGTGCATCGGAGTCTCAATGCTATCAAAACCATTGCCAACCCTGCGCTGATGTTGCCGATTTTGCTGTTGCCATCACTCTCAAAATGGCGCACCTCGGTGGCGTTGGCGGCAATTTTGCTGATCGTGCACTGCCTGCATATCTTATGGTGCTTCCTCTATTGTAAGAAAGCATTGCGTTTCAAAGCAAAGTTCGGGCATTTTGATATGCCACTGATGAAAAGCATCGCCTCATTTACGCTGTTTGTGTTTATCGGCATTATTGTGGACAAGCTCAACTGGAGCGTGGACAAATTCTTGCTCGGCAAGATGGTCAGCTCAACGGCATCGGGCGTCTACTACCTTGCCGATCAGCTCAATGTCTATTTTCTTTCGCTTGCCACCATTCTTTCCAACGTGCTGATTCCGCGCGTTCACCGCATCGTGGCCGATGGGGGAGATGATTCTGAGTTGTCAAGGCTGTTTATCAAGGTCGGCCGCTTGCAATTCATGGTGCTCGCGCCCATTTGGCTT
>JAZSHG010000143.1:0-5031 GCA_045533135.1 Acutalibacteraceae bacterium | reverse complement strand
TGGATCTGGCGGTCACACAAGCCACGAATCTGCGCCACTTCGATCTCGTCCGCAAATGCCTTAATGCGTTCCATCGTGAGCAACGAGCGATCGGCTACCGTTTGGGCATCCTGATCAACCGCCGTCTGATGCAAGACCTGTCCGTTTTTGGTGATGCGCACAATGTTGAGGTGAGAATACATTACCTCAACGGTGACGGTGTCAGCCTTGGCGCAAGCCTCGATGATAAAGTGAAGCGGTATCTCGGAATCGAGATATTCCACCGTGCAGACGTTTTGCGCCAGCATCGCCTTGGTCTTGGCGATATCTTCCGCTGTTGCGGCAGACAGCACTTCCATCTGCGCCGTCACGTCACCGCCGACAGCGCCCAACACCACCGCCGTTTCGATGCCCTGCATACCGCCCGAATGGGGGATCTGCACACAGCGCACATTTTTGATCATATTGCCACTGCAACGTGCAACCAGCCGCGTAGGGACAACGCCCAAAAGCATTTTTGCTTTTGCCGCGGCGTAAGCCAACGCAATCGGCTCGGTGCACCCCATTGCAGGGATCAGTTCCTCTTTAAGTATCGCCAGAAACGCCTGTTTTATCTGCGCATCCATAGCTTTTTCGTCCTTTTATGTTGGTTTTAGAACTCGACCGTCAAGCCGTCCTCGGCCATCTGACACGGGAAGGGGGCGGTAGCGCAAAACTCCACCAACGCAGGCTCGCGCTCCAAATTGATGTGGTTGATGACCATCTGCTTGGTTGGGGTTTTCGCAAGCATCTCGTTGACCGTACCGGGATCGTGGTGCGCGCCTTCGCAGACCACCAGATCATACTGCTTGTCGCCCAAAAGATCGAGATATTCGCCGAAGCCATAGCCGAGGTCGCCCGAGAAGAACACCTTTTTGCCCTCGCCCTCCACGCAGAAGGAGAAGGAGCGGTTGGTGTGCTTATTTTGGATAGCGGTGACCTTGACAACGCCATCGTCAAAGATCACACCCTCTTCGTAGAGGTGATTTTTGAAGGAGTTGCGGCGCGAGAAGGACTGGGACGCCCACGCGACCACCGCGTTCATACCGATTTCGTCGGGATAGAAAAAGTCGGGGTCGGTGTCCTGATAGCCGATCCACCACATTAGCTCCGCGCAGAAGGCAGGCAGACCGTTGATGTGATCGGTGTGGCAGTGAGAGATAAACACGCCTTTAACGGTGTTGTGGGGAATATCATAATGGTCAAGCAGTGCCGAAATAGGTGCACCTGCGTCGATAATATAGGTGTTGCCACCTACTTGCAGAAAAAGAGACGTGCAAAAGCGATGTTTTTCGGGTACGCCGTGGCTCGCACCCGCGACAATCAGTTTCATAAGAATCAACCTCCAACCTTTGTTTTTCTCATTGTAGCACACATTTTTTCGATAGGCAAGAAAAAAGACGGTTTCTTGCGAAACCGTCTTTTTGGTTTAAGAATGAACCTTTTCCCAGTTGGCAAATTCCTCTGCGGTGGGGACACGATAGGGCTTATAGGCTTTGAGCGTTTCGTTCACATAATCCTGCTCGATCATCTCGGTTCGTGGGTCGTCCTTGGTATCCGCACCACGGATATTTTCCGCCGCCACCGTGATCTCGCCGTCCTGCGCAATATGCAACGAATGAAACATGCCTGAAAACCGAGAATTTTTACTTTTTTCTCATTCCTTTATATAAATCCCTATATGCATCTAACAATCGCTCGATATTATCATCGGTCAACTTAAAATTACCGTCAATGTTTTCTGCGACTATACTCAAAAACTTATCTGCACTACCATCCTTACCGATTTGACTTCGTATTTGTTTTCCGACAAAATTTTTCATTTCATCAGGAACTTGCATATCAGGTATTAAATTTATTTCTTGCCTGTTGTTTTTCGAAACATAAGAAAACAAATCGTCAATAGAGCAATCAAACAAATCTGCCATTGTGGGCAAGAACAAAATATCAGGTGTAGATTTTGAGTTTTCCCATTTTGAAATTGCTTGGAAAGTTACCCCTAATTTTTCGGCAAGTTCTTCTTGAGTTAATCCGCACTTTTTGCGGTATTTCTGTATATTAGCGGCTAAAATCATATTAGTGTTATCCATTAAGTCATCTCCTTTGCTGATATAATTATAACAGACAATACCCAAGCGTACAATAAAAGAAAAGTTGATATTTTTCAACCTCAGGTTGAAAGTGATATTCTATACTTAACATAGTGATTCTTGTTTTATTTGCTTTCAGTAACTGCAAATTCATTTTCTAACTTTTTTGAAATCTCTCTGTTTATTCAATCGAGATTTCTGTTGGCAAATAAGGAATGAGCGCAGTAATTATATTTCTTGAAAATCCGTTCTTTTTTAACGAATAATGAATGATGAAAAATGAATAGTGAATAATGCAAACAAAAATCCGTCCACTTTCGTGAACGGATTTTCGTTTGGTGCGGATAACAGGACTTGAACCTGCACGAAGTGAATCGCCGGATCCTAAATCCGGTGCGTCTGCCAATTCCGCCATATCCGCATATAAAATCCGCCAAGGCGGCTTTTATTTTTCATAGACCGCACGCTCACCGCCGATATATTTCGGACGGGTGCGTGCACACAAGATGGGCGCCTGACCGATCTGCTTGATGGAAAGGCGCACAGGCACAGCCACCGCACGCAGGTGCATACCGATCAGCGTGCCGCCGATATCCAAGCCGACGGCGGCTTTGACGGTTTCCACCGCCACAGGCTCCTTCAGTTGCCGATACCACGCCGTAGACAGCGAGCCACCGGCTTTGGGTTGCGGCACAACACTGACAATCTCATACCCAAAACGGCGTGCGGCTTCTTTTTCCATAATGAGCGCACGATTGAGATGCTCACAGCATTGGGTAGCCAAAAAAAGGCCGCGCTCGGCAATCACAGGACATATACCTGCCAGCACCGCTTCGGCGGCTTCAGGACTGGAGCCTTTACCGATGTGTTCACCGACAATTTCGCTCGACGAGCAACCAACCACCACCAGTTCCCCTGCTTCGGGGTTGGCAATATCCAGCAGTTCGGTCATCGCCTGTCTGGCCTGTTCGGTTATCGTCGTTTTCCAATCCATTTCTGTTCACTCCTTGCTTTCACGGTCGTGCGGAAACAGCGCCAACCGTTGCCATAGCTTTGCGTGAGACAAAGCGGTATATATCACGGTGGCGACAATCACGGCCACGCCACCCTGCACCAAGTTGCCGGGGATTTCGGCCGCGGCCGCCCAACCATAGTCAAGCACCCAGGCTTCATAGGCAAAATAGCCTGCCGCCATCACCAATTCGCCGAAAACACCGGCAACTATGCAGGCGGTCAGCACTCTGCCCGTCTTCTCCGAGCGTCCTTTGATAGCATAAAACAGTATGCCGGCCACCACAGCCGTAAGAGCTTTATCCACTACGGTGCCGGGAATATACACAAAATAGCCGCCGATCAGATCAGCGAGGGCTGCGCCAACAGCCGCCGCAGGCCAACCATACCAGGCACCCAAAATAAACACTGTCAATAGCAACATACCGTCACCGATATGGATATAGCCTTGTATGGGTGAGGGAATGCGCACAATATATGTTGCCACAAAAATCAAGGCGGCACACAGGGCGGTAAACACCAATCGGCGCAACGGTTTCAAAGCTTTTGTTTGCATACTTCCACTCTCCTTTTTATCATTAGAAAGTATACTCGTCACACGTCTTTTTGTCAATAGTTTGAGAATATGTTAAAAGTTTTACAGGTTTTTTACACATCGGCCGATTTTTATGGTATACTGTATATGCACCAAAAACAAAGGAGGCGTTTTTATGCCCTCACCGTGCGTGCTCATTTGCGTTGCTAACCCTGCCTCCTGCCGCAGTATTGTGGAAACAGGTATGGCGATCGCCGCGCGCGAGCAGTTGCCGATCACTGTGGTCAGTGTCCTTACATCGGGATTGCCGACCACCGAGGACGGCTTGACAATGCAACAGCTTCACAACATCACACGCCGTTGCGGCGCAGAACTGACCGTTTTCTTCAACGATGAACCGGCACTTACCACCGCTGTCTATGCCCGCCAGTGCAATGCCGTTCATATCGTTGCCGGTGTGCCCGGCGAAGACGGCATGCCCAAGGCAACGCCCTTTGTGGAAATGATACACGAGATGTTTCCGCAAATCCCTATGACGCTGGTCACCCCCAACGCCGAATCCATTCTCTTGGATATGTAAACCCTTTTTGTACATAAAGACCCCGCCGGCTTGGTGCCGTCGGGCTTTTTCATGGCTTATCAGATCACGCGCACGCGAATGACGCCGTCGATGGCCTCAATCGCTTTTGCCGTGTCGGCAGAGGGATGCCCGATCAGGTCAAGAATGGTGTACGCATAGTCCTTACGGGAGCGGTTGACCATACCCTCGATGTTGATGCCTTGCTCAGCAATCGCCGCAGAAATCGCGGTGAGCATCGCAGGAATATTCTTGTGTAGCACGCACACACGGCTGTCACCGGTACGTGCCACTTCCAACGCAGGATAGTTGACGGAGTTGCGGATAGTACCGTTTTCGAGGTAGTCGCGCAGCTCATCCGCCGCCATCACAGCGCAGTTGTCCTCACTCTCGGGAGTGGAAGCGCCCAGGTGAGGGATCGCGATGACGTTTTTGACATCGATCATCTCTTCGGTCGGGAAGTCCACCACATACGCGGCTACCTTGCCGTCAGCGAGCGCCGCCTTCATCGCGTCGGAATCTACCAGGCCTGCACGTGCAAAGTTGAGCACACGCACGCCGTCCTTCATCGTGGCGATGGTCTCGGCATTGATCATCTTGCGCGTACCGTCATTGAGCGGCACATGCACGGTGATATAATCACACTGGGAATAGATCTGCGCCAGATCGGTGGCATGGTGGATGGAGCGAGAAAGGCCCCAAGCGGCATCCACCGACAGATAGGGGTCATAACCGAACACTTCCATACCCAGCGCTTTGGCGGCGTTGGCAACCAGGATGCCGATGGCACCCAGACCGAT
>JAZSHG010000042.1:0-3591 GCA_045533135.1 Acutalibacteraceae bacterium | reverse complement strand
TGTTGCCGCAACCGGAAACGCCGTCAACGACTTTTGCCAAACGCGAGAGGGGTTTTATGATCGGCGTTTGGGTAGGACAGCTGGCGGTGTGTGAGATAGGAGATCCACAGCCGACACAGGTGTATGAAGTGTTTGTCGCGTCACTCCCCTTTGAGGAACAGGTGCGCCTGAAAGCCGGCGTGATCGTTCCTGATCGTCCTGCATTGGCGGCGTTGATCGAGGATTACACGAGCTGATCATTTCCGTTGTAAAGATCATAAAGAATGAAATATAATTTCATATATTCGAGATATCTCCTTGCACTTTTGGTAAATATTCGGTATAATAGGAAACAGCAATGCAAGGAGGAAAACGATATGCTGAAATTGATTCCCGAAGTCAAGACCCTGCAAATCGGCGAGGGAACCTTGACCAAAAAAGCTGTACGTTTTAATGACACGCTGGCAGACGGCCGTCTGATCAAAGCGCACAAAGCACTCCCCACCGCCGACGACGGCGTGGTTCTGACCGTGGAGGTCGGCAACGAGGGCGAGGGGTATGAGCTTTGGATCGAAGAAACCGCCATCCGCATCAAGGGTGATGGCCCTGCCGGTGCGTTTTATGCTATTCAGACCCTGCGCCAGATCTTCCGTCACGATACCGTTCCGTGCCTGTATATCCAGGACTGCCCCGACTTCCCCTATCGCGGCTTTTATCATGACGTGACACGCGGCAAGGTGCCGACGGTGGCGTCTATGAAATGGCTCATCGACCAGATGGCCTATTATAAGATGAACTCTCTGCAGCTCTATGTGGAGCATGTTTTTGAGTTTGAAGAGACCAAAGACCTGATCCAAAAGACAGGCTACCTCACCAAAGAGGATCTGCGTGAGTTGGACGCCTACTGTGAGGAGAACTTTATCGAGTTTATCCCCTCGCTGTCCACCTTCGGTCACCTGTTTGAACTGCTTAATCAAGATAAGTACAAGCACTTGAGTGTGATCAAGGATTATGAAGCGCTGCCCAACCGCTGGATCGACCGTATGGGTCACCACACCATCGACCCCCTGCAGCCCGAAAGCATCGAGGTCATCAAGAGCTTGATCGACCAATACATACCCAACTTCAAAACCAATCTTTTCAACATCTGCTGTGACGAGACCTTTGACCTGACTCGTACATATAGCGGTACCGAGTATGATCCTGCCAAGCTGTACGTAGATTTTGTCAAACAGATCATTGCCCACCTGAATGCTAAGGGCAAGCAGGTCATGATGTGGGCAGACATTCTACTCAAGCATCCCGAGACCATTACCGATATCCCCGAGGATATCTACTTCCTCAACTGGCATTACAGCGCCAATCCGCCCGAGCAGGATATTATCCGCTTTGCCGAACTGGGACGCAAGCAGATCGTTTGTCCCGGCACCAGCATTTGGAACCGCTTCTGCGAGAATCCGGCGGAGGCAGAGAAGAACATATCCCTGATGGCGGAATACGGCTACAAACACGGTGCCGTTGGTGTGCTTAACACCAACTGGGGCGACTTTGGCCACACCTGCAGCCTGGAGCTATCGATGTACGGCATGGTGCTGGGCGCCGCCAAATCGTGGAACGTGGCCACCCAAACGGGTGATCAGTTTGATGCGCTGGTGGACTACCAGCTCTATCACCACAATGGTGCGATGGCGTTGATGCGTGAGGTCGCCGCGTTTAACTGTTGCATCGATTTCCACGCCTTTTGCATGAACTATTTCCAGATTGCGTATCCTGCCAGAAGATGGCCGACCCGTGTGGTGTTTGCGGAGATGGAGGACATCCAAAATCGCTATACCGACCTGTGCGATCGCCTTTCTGCCCAAACCTGGGAACTGGACGAATTCCGTCAGGAGATGCTCATCGCCGTAGAGGCTGTTTGCCTGGTGGCAGAGCTTTCTACCATCCACGAGAAGTGGTTTATCCCCACGGGACGTCGACTGACCGTCACGGAGGATTGGTTGACCAAATTCCGCGAAAAATGGATGGCGAAAAACAAGGAAAGTGAGCTTCCTCGCCTCGAAGAATTCTTCAGAGCCTGCGAAAAACTGTAAAAACAAAAACGGCGTACACCAAAAGGTGTGCGCCGTTTTTTTAGACAAAAATCGGAGGCATTTTACCAAATGCCTCCGATTTTATACGTACTCTTATTGTGCAAGCGCGGCACGCAGAGCGTCGACCTTATCGGTTTTTTCCCAAGCAACACCCAGCTCCTCGCGGCCGATATGGCCGTAAGCCGCTAAGCGGCGATAGATGGGGTTGCGCAACCCAAGCTGTTCAATAATGGCGGCAGGGCGGAAATCGAACACCTTAGCAACCGCCGCGGCGAGTGCATCATCACGCACCTCGCCCGTACCGAAGGTGTCGACCAGCACCGACACAGGGCGCGCCACGCCGATAGCGTAGGCGAGCTGGATCTCACAGCGCTTGGCAAGACCTGCGGCGACCACGTTTTTCGCCGCATAGCGCGCCATATAGGTGGCGGAGCGGTCAACCTTTGTAGGATCCTTGCCCGAAAAAGCGCCGCCGCCGTGGCGAGCATAGCCGCCATAGGTGTCCACGATGATCTTGCGGCCGGTAAGCCCGCTATCGCCGTGAGGGCCACCCACCACAAAACGGCCGGTGGGGTTGACAAAGATGTGGGTGTTGTCGTCGATCAGCTTGGCCGGCACCACAGGGTTGATGACGTGGGCGATCATATCGGCGCGGATGGTGTCAAGCTCCACCGCATCGCTGTGCTGGGTGGATACCACAATGGCTTCCACGCGCACAGGGGTGTTGCCCTCATACTCTACCGTCACCTGCGTTTTGCCGTCGGGGCGCAGATAGGGCAGTGTGCCGTCCTTGCGCACCTGCGCCAAACGTTTTGCCAGCGTGTGCGCCAGCGAAATAGGCAGCGGCATCAGCTCAGGGGTCTCGTTGCAGGCGTAGCCGAACATAATACCCTGATCGCCGGCACCGGTGAGGTCATAGTTGTCGGTATTGCCCTCGCGATGCTCAAGCGCCTCGTTGACGCCCTGTGCAATATCGGGGGATTGCTCATGGATGGTGGACAGCACCGCACAGGTGTTGCCGTCAAAGCCTTGATCCGCACCGTCATAGCCGATATCGCACACCACTTGACGGGCGATGGACGGCACGTCCACCGTGGCGGTGGTGGTGATCTCACCCATCACCATCACCATACCGGTGGTGGCAGTGGTTTCGCAGGCAACATGGGCAGTGGGGTCTTTCGCCAAAATAGCATCCAGCACCGCGTCGGAAATTTGGTCACAAACCTTGTCGGGATGTCCCTCGGTGACCGATTCAGACGTAAAGAAATGTCTTGCCATAGTCAAAATCTCCTTTGAGAAAAAATACATAAAAAACTGCCGTCGGGCGCAACCGACGGCAGGGGAGAACAAAAAATCCACCTCATCTGTCGGGTCACCCCGCAGGAATTAGCACCTTGCCGAAAATGGCAGGTTGCCGGACATCATCGGGCCTGATCCCTCCGTCACTCTGGATAAGGATATACAGTTTTCGACTTATTGTAGCACAAGGGGTGTGTCTTGTCAAGAAAAAAGTTTACCACTG
>JAZSHG010000027.1:0-4622 GCA_045533135.1 Acutalibacteraceae bacterium | reverse complement strand
GTTCGCAGACACTGGGCAGTGCGCCACAGTGTCTGCGGACTTTTTTTATGCCTTTTAGCCGACAACCGTATAACCGGCGGCAGTAACCGCATCGGTCAGCACGCTGATAGCCACTTCCGTGTCCAGCGTCACCACAGCAGTGCCGTCCTTATGGCTGACAGCCGCTTCCCTAACGGCAGGGAGCGCTTCCAGCGCAGATTTGACGTGTGCCTCGCAACGCGGACACATCATACCTTCAATGTGTAACGTGTGTGTCATGTTCGTCTCCTCCTTCATATTGACCGCGTGTGCCGTTTGGCGGCGTACGCGGATTTTTACGTGTGCATGTGGCTTAAAACGCGCGAGCCGCAACGCGTTGGTGACCACACAAAAGCTCGATAGGCTCATAGCGGCGGCACCAAACATCGGGGTCAGCTCCCACCCAAACAGCGGAACAAACGCGCCTGCCGCCAGTGGGATGCCGATGATGTTGTAGAAAAATGCCCAGAACAGGTTTTGGTGAATGTTTTTAAGCACCGCGCGGCTCAATCTCACCGCCGCCGCCACGTCCGACAGACGGCTTTTTACCAACACCACGTCGGCGGCGTCGATCGCCACATCGGTGCCGGCACCGATGGCAATGCCGATATCTGCCCTGGTGAGCGCAGGCGCATCGTTGATGCCGTCACCCACCATCGCCACCTTGCCCTCTTGTTGCAGTTGGCGGATGACCGCTTCCTTGCCCTGTGGCAGTACGTCCGCCACCACCTCGGTGATGCCGGCGTCAGCCGCCACCGCCTTGGCAGTACGTGCGTTATCGCCTGTCAGCATGACCACGCGCAGTCCCAACTCTTGTAGTTGCTTGACCGCGGCGGCACTGTCTTCTTTGAGCGTATCGGCCACGCCGATGACGCCCAGCAGGCGGTCGTTGCGGCAAAAATAGAGGGGTGTCTGTCCCTTGTCCGCCAACGTATCGGCAAAACTGACTGCGTCCAAGGGCAGTGACGTGTGTGTTTCGGCAAAGCGGCGATTGCCGCCGAGCAATTTGGCATCGCCTTGACGGGCAACCAAGCCGCTACCGGACAGTGCCTCAAAATCGGTGACTTCTGACGGTGCAATGCCTTTCTCTTTGGCGGCGTCCAGTATCGCGTGTGCCAGCGGATGCTCACTTTTGGCTTCGAGCGCGACGGCCGTTTCCCAAAGCATCTGTTCGCTGATTTCCTCGCAGGTGAACAGCGCGGTCACACGCGGCGCACCCGTGGTGATGGTGCCGGTTTTATCCAGCGCAACAATGTCGGCGCGCCCTGCTTGCTCCAAGCTTTCGGCAGTTTTGAACAAAATACCGTGCCGTGCGCCCTGCCCACTGCCAACCATAATAGCCACAGGGGTGGCCAGTCCCAAAGCACAGGGACAGCTGATAACCAAAACGGTCACACCACGCACCAGTGCCGCACCGATATCGGCGCCCAAAATCAGCCAAACGGCAATGGTGGCCAGTGCAATGCCGATCACCACAGGGACGAAAATACCCGACACGCGGTCAGCAACCTTGGCAATGGGCGCTTTGGTCGCGGCGGCGTCTTCCACCATACGAATAATCTGCGACAGGGTGGTGTCCTCACCCACGCGGGTCGCCTCACAACGCAAAAAGCCCGCGCGGTTGACGGTAGCGGCAGAAACCGTATCGCCTGCCTGTTTATCCACCGGCAAGCTTTCGCCGGTCAGCGCCGATTCATCCACAGCACTGTTGCCATCCAGCACCAAGCCGTCAACAGGCACACTCTCGCCCGGACGTACCAGAAAAATATCCCCCTTGCGCACATCAACAGCCTGTACCGTCAATTCCTGCCCATCCCGTACCACCGTTGCCGTTTTGGGGGTAAGCTTAAGTAAACTTTTGAGCGCGTCGGTGGTGCGTCCTTTTGAACGAGCCTCCAGCATCTTGCCAACGGTGATCAGTGTTAAGATCATGGCCGCCGACTCAAAATAAAAGGTGTGCAGATAGTGCACCGCGTGCGCCATATCGGCGGTCATCGCAAACAGCATCGCTGTGCTGTACACAAAAGCGGTAGCAGAGCCGAGCGCGACCAGTGTATCCATCGACGGGCTCCGCCGCCAAAGACTTTTGGCACCATTTATAAAGAATTTTTGGTTGATGACCATCACCACAGCCGTCAACAACAACTGTAAAAGCCCCAGTGCCGGCGGATTATCCGCCAACGCCTTGGGAAGCGGCCATCCCCACATCACGTGTCCCATCGACACGTACATCAGTACCGCCAAAAATCCCAGCGAAGCGAACAGCCGCCTTTTGAGCTGAGGTGTCTCTTTGTCGGCAAGCGGATCATCCGGTTTAGCCTGCGGCGCGGCATCCTTGAGAGCGGCCGTGTAGCCGGCGGCTGTGACCGCCGCGATGATTGCCTGTGCCGAGGCGGTGCCGTCGACCGTCATCGAGTTGGTCAGCAGGCTGACCGAGCAAGCGGTCACGCCGTCCACGCTGCGCACCGCCTTTTCTACGTGGGCACTGCAAGCGGCACAGCTCATGCCGCCCACGGTATATTGCGTCATACGCGCCACCTCACTTCATGAATTTACGCAAAGTGTCCATCAGTTCGTCAATCGTTTGCGTGTTGCCTGCCGCTAAATCTTGCGCCACGCAGGTGCGAATATGCGCCTCCAAAAGCTGCTGCCCAAACGCCTGCAAAGCGGCGTTTGCGGCGGCTGTTTGGGTGAGAATATCGGGGCAATAGGCATTTTCCTCCACCATACGGCGAAGTCCGCGCACCTGCCCCTCGATACGGTTGAGGCGGTGAATCAGCGCGGTCACTTCCTCTGCCGAGCGCTCTTTTGTACGGTGACAGCAATCCATAGTGTGTCCTCCTTTGCGTGTCGGTATGTGTTTTCTTATCAACATTATATACCCTAAGGGGGTATATGTCAAGACAAAAAAGGCCGCCGCAGGGGGCTCTGCGGCGGCATAGAAAAGGAGGTTCAGGGCGTAAAGATCGCCCCGAAATAGGTAACGGTATCAGGACCGTTGATATAGCGCATATCGCATAACTTCGCAAGCTGGGAGACCTGAATGCAATAGCTTTCCAAGTTGCCATACGTCAGGTCGGGGAAACGGCAGGGGATGCCGTCTTGGACGCCGCATCGCTCGCAGAGTGGGCAACCGCCTGCACCCAGGAGCAGAAAATCATCCAAATTTTCGCGGCAAATTTTTAAAATGTCGGCAGTCAAGCGGTGAAACTGTTGTTTTGCTTCGACCATGCCCTCAAAGTCGAAGGAATCTTCCAAAGGATAGACCTTTTGAAACAGTGTCACGTTTTTGTATGCCTTTGCCTCTTTCATCAAGGCCTCGGGTGTGCCTGCGTGAGGCGGACAGGTGTAGGTTTTGCCAAACATGCCGCAACTGTTCATCTCACACATTTCTCTGAGAGCCGGGTCAAAGGGAATGAGGTCTGTGGATACGGTGCCGGCGCGGTCAACACCTGCCGATAAAATCAGATCGATCATAAGCACTCACGCATCCGTTGGCAATAATACTGCACCAGTTCAAACTCGGCGTCAGGTGCGATGCGGTGGTCGGGGCAGGGGATATAGCCGCCAAGAGCCACCAGCTTTTTCAAGCGCTCCACTTCCTCGTCCACAGCCGCCTTGTCGCGTGCAAACACGGTCTTGTTCATGCCGCCGACACCGCGCACTTGCTTGCCGTATTTCTCACGCCACGGAGCGATATTGGCGTTCCAGGTGCCGACCCCGATGGGGAACATGGTGTTGACGCCGTTTTCCAGCCAGATGGGCAACAGCGCATCGATACAGCCGTCGCAGTCAAGAGAGATGATATCCACACCGTATTCCGCCAGCAGATCGCTGATCTTGCGATACCACGGGCCGACCAACTCCTCAAACACACCGGGCGACACCAGCGGGCCGTTCTTGTAGCAGATATCCTCCCAATAGTGGGCATAGTCAAACTTGACGCCTGTTTCCAAAATAGCCTTGGCGCAGTCGTAGCAAAGGCCGCACATGGTGTTGACGATCTCCTCATAGAGCACCTCGTCATCGGCATAGAGATAGCTAAGCTCCTCCACACCGAGCATATTGCGCATATGGCCGATGAGCGAGCCGAGATGCAAGCCGACGGGAATCTCGCGGTCTTCGGGCGCGGGAATCGCTTTGATGGCGTCGAAGGGAATGCGGTCGAGCGACATTTGCAGCTTGGGCAGATATTCTGCTTCCCAGACGTCGCGGTCGGTCAGATAGGTGCCGATCTCACTGGGAATGGAAACCGTGTCGGGCTTGACCTTGCAGATGAGACCGGAGGCGTCGCGAATAATTTTACTGCCATCGGCAAAGGTTTCGCGCACTTCTACCTCAAAACCGGGGCGCAGCAGCACGTGAGCGCCGATGCAGGAGTTCCAGTTAAAGTCAAAGCCGAGCTTTTCCATAATGGACTTGTCACCCTTGCCGTTGTCGCCGAAACGGATGTAATCGTCGGCTTCCTCTTGGGTGATGTGTCCCTCGTCTGCCCATTTTTGCACTGTTTCCGCCCAAAAGCCGAACGCCACGATGGGCATACGCTCATAGGGCTGATAACGCAAAATAGCCAGCACGTTTTCACGTAAAGTCATAAAGCACAC
>JAZSHG010000184.1:0-3715 GCA_045533135.1 Acutalibacteraceae bacterium | reverse complement strand
TGAGTTTGAGGCAGAGGACAATGGTGTGACAAACGCGCTTCTGGAAGAAAATGAGGTGGAATGGGATGGAGGACATCTTATCATAAGACGGGTTGTGAACCGTTCGGGCCGTTCAAGAGCCTTTGTCAATGACTCACCGGTTCCTGTAACGGTATTGCAGGATATTTCATCAGGCCTCATCGATATTCACTCCCAGCATCAGACACTTATGTTGTCTGACAGGAATTTCCAGCTCGAGACACTTGACTATTTTGCAGGCAATGCAGTTCTGCGCAGCGCCCATGCTGCTCCGCGCGCTCCACACCGAGAGACGGCTCCACAACGTAGGGAATGTAGTGCTCGTTTTTCTCCTGATCGAAATAGGTCATATCCTTGCCGGAGGTGTTCTGGTGCTGGGTGAGGTCATAGTCGGTACGGTCAGCCACACCCCACAGCTCGCCCCAGCCGAAGGGGAACAGGAACTCAAAGTCGGTGGTCGCCTTGGAATAGAAGCCCAGCTCCTCGGGATCGTGGTCGCGCAGACGGAGGTTTTCCTCTTTGATGCCGAGATTTAAGAGCCAATCACGGCAGAAACCGCGCCAATACTGGAACCATTCGAGGTCTGTGTCGGGCTGGCAGAAGAACTCCAGCTCCATCTGCTCAAATTCACGCACGCGGAAGATGAAGTTGCCGGGAGTGATCTCGTTACGGAAGGATTTACCGATCTGACCGATACCAAAGGGCAGCTTTTTGCGAGTGGTGCGTTGCACGTTCGTGAAGTTGACAAAAATACCCTGTGCCGTTTCGGGACGCAGATACACGGTGTTTTTGGCATCCTCGGTCACGCCCTGGAAGGTCTTGAACATCAGGTTAAACTGACGGATATCGGTGAAGTTGTGTTTGCCGCAGGTGGGGCAGGGGATGTTGTTGTCCTCCACAAACGCCTTCATCTCATCCTGCGAGAAAGCGTCGATGGGTTTTTCCAGTGTCACGCCGTTTTCGGCAGTCCAGTCCTCGATCAGCTTGTCCGCGCGAAAACGCTCTTTGCATTCGCGGCAATCCATCAGCGGATCGGAGAAACCGCCCAGGTGACCGGAAGCCACCCAAGTTTGGGGGTTCATCAGAATGGCGGCGTCAAGTCCCACGTTGTAGGGGTTTTCCTGCACAAATTTTTTCCACCACGCCTTTTTGACGTTGCTTTTCAGCTCCGCACCGAGCGGGCCGTAGTCCCACGTGTTAGCCAGGCCGCCGTAAATTTCGGAGCCGGCATAAACAAAACCGCGTCCTTTGCAAAGGGCCACGATTTTTTCCATTGTCTTGTCTGTGTTCTTCATATCCAAAGCCTCCCAGCCAATAATAATCATATACCGCCTCATTTTACTAAAATTTGCAGAAATTGTCAAGACAATCGCACGGCAAATCATTGCCAAATGAGAAAAATCCTCCCGTAAGTTTACGGTTATTGCATTTCCACCCTTTTTACGCTATATTGTTAGTGATGCCACGAGAAAGGAGATGACCCGATGGAGGTTGCTCACTACACCCTTGTTGCCGATATGCCCGCACCGTTGCGCTTCGTGGTGGCGGCGGACGTACACAGCGCGCCGACACAGGCGCTGTGGGAGCATATCGCCGCCGAAAAGCCCGATTTTCTGGTACTGCCGGGGGACACGGTGCACAGTCTGCGCACGGTCGAGGATGGGCTCGCGTTTTTGCAAAAAGCCGCCGCCTGCTACCCCGTATTTTGCTCGCTGGGCAACCACGAAGCGGTACAGCCCCCCGCCCTGCGTGAGGCGATGCGCCACACGGGTATCATTCTGCTGGACAACGAGGCGATGGACTATCGCGGCCTTTGTATCGGCGGACTGACGTCGGGGTTTTATGCGGGCGCGCGCCGCCACGGCAAGACCCCACCCCCTGCCACTGCCTTTTTGCAAGCGTTTGCCGACCGCACGGGCGAAAAACTGCTTTTGTGCCACCACCCCGAATATTACCCGACCTATATCCGCCCGCTACCTATCCGCCTGACGGTGGCGGGACATGCCCACGGCGGTCAGTGGCGGTGGCGCGGGCAAGGTCTGTTCGCCCCCGGTCAAGGGCTGTTTCCCAAGCTGACCGACGGACTTTACGAGGGGCGATTGCTTATCAGCCGCGGACTTTCCAACCCTTGCGGCATCCCGCGCTTCGGAAATCCGCCGCAGCTGGTCACCGTCACCCTGGCGCCAAACGCCGAATATACAAAAAGTTTGTGATTTTTCACCGTAATTTTCTACTTTTGCTATTTACAGAACGCGAAATAAATGGTATGATAAACGGTGGTGTAAATCTCTTGTTTATTTAACCTTAAAGGAGGATATATTCTATGGCAAGAAAGTTCAAAACCATGGACGGCAACAACGCCGCGGCACACGTGTCCTATGCGTTCACCGAAGTGGCGGGTATTTATCCCATCACCCCGTCCAGCCCGATGGCAGACTACGTTGACCAGTGGTCGGCACAGGGCCCCAAAAACATCTTCGGCACCAACGTGAAGGTGCCCGAGATGCAGTCTGAGGCCGGTGCACCCGGTACTGTTCACGGCTCCTTGGCGGCCGGTGCGCTCACCACCACCTACACCGCTTCTCAGGGTCTGCTGCTGATGATCCCGAATATGTACAAGATCGCCGGTGAGTTGCTCCCCTGCGTGTTCCACGTGTCCGCGCGTTGCGTCGCGTCCCACGCGCTGAACATCTTTGGTGACCACTCCGACGTCTATGCTTGCCGTCAGACCGGCTTTGCCATGCTGGCGGAGACCAACCCGCAGGAAGTGATGGATCTGGGCGCTGTTGCCCACCTCGCGACCATCAAGAGCCGCGTGCCTTTCATCAACTTCTTCGACGGCTTCCGCACCTCTCACGAGATCCAGAAGATCCAGATCTGGGATTATGAAGATCTCAAAGAGATGTGCGACATGGACGCTGTCAAAGCGTTCCGTGAGCGCGCGCTCAACCCCGAGCGTCCTGTGATGCGCGGTTCCCACGAAAACGGCGACATCTTCTTCCAGCACCGTGAGGCTTGCAACGCCTACTACGACGCTGTCCCCGCCATTGTCGAGGAATATATGAACAAGGTCAATGCCAAGCTCGGCACCGACTACAAACTGTTCAACTACTACGGCGCGGCCGATGCTGATCGTGTCATCGTGGCGATGGGCTCCATCTGCGACGTGGCCGAGGAAGTCATCGACTACCTGACCGCCGCCGGCGAAAAGGTCGGTCTGGTCAAAGTCCGTCTGTACCGTCCCTTCAGCGCTGAGAAGCTGGTGGAAGCGATCCCTGCCACCGCCAAGACCATCGCTGTGCTCGACCGTACCAAGGAGCCCGGCTCTTTGGGCGAGCCCCTGTATATGGACGTCGTGACCGCTCTCGCCACCAAGGGCGTTTCTGCCAAGGTGATCGGCGGCCGCTACGGCTTGGGCTCCAAAGATACGCCTCCCTCCAGCGTGTTTGCTGTGTTCGATGAGATGAAGAAGGATGCGCCCAAAGCGCAGTTCACCCTCGGCATCAACGACGACGTGACCAACCTCTCCCTCGAGGAGAAAGAAGCCCCCAACACCGCCGCAGAAGGCACCATCGAGTGCAAATTCTGGGGTCTGGGCGGCGACGGTACTGTCGGCGCGAACAAGAACTCCATCAAGATCATCGGTGACCACACCGACAAATACGTGCAGGCGTACTTCCAGTACGACTCCAAAAAG
>JAZSHG010000026.1:0-2066 GCA_045533135.1 Acutalibacteraceae bacterium | reverse complement strand
ATTTAAAATTTCGTTCTCCCGTTTAATGAATAGTGAATGATGAAAAATGAAAAATGAATAATGCAATCAAAAATCCGCCCACTTTCGTGAGCAGACTTTTGATTTATACCCAGAAAAAGATGCCGCAGAGGAGGGCGATCAAGTAGCCGGCCACCACGTCGCCCACAAAATGCAGGCCGGCGACCACACGGCTTATTCCCACGCCCAAAGCCAGCACCAACAGGATGCTGCCCATCACAGGGCTGACGGTAAAGCCTGCCAGTGCCAACACCAATGCGCTGGCGGCATGACGGCTGGGGAAACTGTTGCCGCGGCGGTGTGAGCGCAACAGGGGGGCGGCATTTTTCCACTTCTCATAGGGACGAGGGCGGTTAAACAGATAGCGTATCAGCGATACCACAGCCAACGTGGCCGCAGGAACAGCCAAAAAACGCACAAGCTCATCTGCGCGAATGACAAGTAACCATATCGCCGCCACAATATAGGTTAACGCGATGGCTGTAGGCAGCAAGCGGCAAAGCATCTCCAAGAAAAAGGCACGGCGAGGGGTTTGACGGCTCCACGCCATCAAGGCCATATACTGACTCTTTTTCACGACGTTTTTTCCTCCTCTATCTCTTGTTGCAGGGTCTCCCACTGCATCATCATCTCATCCAAGCGGCGGTTATACTCATCCAGGGCGGCGGTCAGCTCCAGTACGCGGGTATAGTCATCCGACGCCTCGGACAACTGCGCCTCCAACGCGGCAACCGCCTCTTCGGTGCGCCCTATCTCGTCTTCCAAACGGGTAAGCTGTGTCTGCCGACGGCGGCGCAACGATTCCTCCTCCTTGCGGCGGCGATAATCCTCGCCGCCCTTGCCTACAGGCGCCGATTGTACCGTTTTTTCGGCAGGGGCAGGGGCAATTGCCGTGGCATAGGCATCGTAGTTGCCGTCAAAAGAGGTACAGCCTTCGGGCGTCAGGCGCACCACTCGGGTGGCCATACGGTTGATAAAATAGCGGTCGTGCGACACCACCAAGAGGGTGCCGTCATAGCCTGTCAGCGCTTCCTCAAGTGCCTCACGCGAGGCGATATCAAGGTGGTTGGTCGGTTCGTCAAGCAACAGAAAATTATCCCTTGCCAACATTAGCTTGAGCAACAGCACACGCGCACGCTCACCGCCCGACATCTGCCCCACAGGGCGAAACACATCCTCGCCACGGAACAAAAACGCCGCTAAGGCATTACGGATCTCGGTCTGCGTCAGGGTGGGGTAGCTATCCCATATCTCGTCGATGACCGTTTTGCCGTCGTTTAAGCCTGCCTGTGTTTGGTCGTAGTAGCCGACCGTCACCTTAGCCCCCAGCCGTGTCAGGCCACGTTTGGGGGCAAGGTCGCCTTTGAGAATTTTGAGTAACGTGGTCTTGCCGCAACCATTGGGGCCCAGCAAAAACACACGCTCACCGCGGCGAATGTGCAGTTCGGCGTTTTGGAACAACGGCTTGTCCCCAAACGCCATCGCAAGTTCTTCGCCGTTTAGCACTTCGTTGCCGCTGGTCTGCGCCGCCGTAAAATCGAAGCGTATCGACGCCGCCTCCTGTTCGGGGGTGACAAGCTGTTCACGCTTCTTTTCCAGCCGTTTTTCGCGGCTTTCCGCCTGTTTGATGCTTTTTTCGCGGTTCCACTGTTTAAGCAGGGCGATGTTTTCTTCCAGTTTTTTGATCTCCTGCATCGCATGCTTATAGTGCTTGGCGGCAATTTCTGCATCCTTTTTGCGCTGTTCGCAGTGGGCGGTATAGTTGCCGTTGGTGGCATAGAGCGTGCCGTTACGCAACTCCCACGTGCGCGTTGTCACGCGGTCGAGAAAATAACGGTCGTGGGAGATGACCACCACCGCGCCGTCATAGGTGCGCAGAAAATCCTCCAGCCATTCCACCGCGGCAATGTCAAGGTGGTTGGTCGGCTCGTCAAGCAACAGCAGATTACTGCCCGATAACAACAGGCGCGCCATCGCCGCCTTTGACCGCTGTCCGCCGCTGAAGGTTTCCAAAGGTCGGTCGAGCTCGTCGGGCGCAAAGCCCAGCC
>JAZSHG010000140.1:0-3617 GCA_045533135.1 Acutalibacteraceae bacterium | reverse complement strand
GTGCCAACCCCTTGGCTCACAGAACGACATGGCTACGATCCGACTTCGTGCCGCCATACACGGCGTTGGCGACGTCGGAAGCCTCGGCACGGGTGGGACGGGGGCTGTGGATCATCGACTCAAGCATCTCGGTGGCGGTGATCACGCGCTTGCCCATCATACGGCATTGGGTGATCAGCTTTTTCTGGATCGCAGGCAGCTCTTCCAGCGGAATCTCCACACCCAAGTCGCCACGGCCGATCATAATGCCACTGCATTCGGCACAGATCTCTTCAATGTTATCGATACCTGCGCGGTTTTCGATCTTGGCGATCAGCTCCACGCGCTCATCGGCGTTGATCTCTTTGAGATAGGCCTTTACGTCCAACAGATCGTGGCGGCAGGAAACAAACGAACAGGCAATAAAATCCACGTCATTTTGCACGCCAAACAAGAGGTCGCGCTTGTCCTGCTCGCTCAGATACGGCTGATGCAACACCTTGTCGGGGAAGCTCATGCTCTTGTTGTTTGAAAGCTCGCCACCGGTCAGCACGCGACAACGGATGTCGGTGTCGGTGGTATCGAGCACCTCAAACGCCAAAAGTCCGTTGTTGAGCAGAATGCGGTCACCGGCCTCCAGCTCGCGTGCAAGATCCTTGTAGTTGACCGACACCTGCGAGATATCGCCGTCAATCTCACGCGTGGTGAAGGTGAAGATATCCCCCTCGTTGAGATAAATGCGTCCGTCAACAAAGTGACGGATGCGATATTCGGGACCTTTGGTGTCCAGCAGAATGGCCACAGGCGCATTGAGCATTTTGCGTACCGCGCGAATGCGCTCAATGTGCGCCATGTGATCTTCGTGGGTACCGTGTGAAAAATTAAGACGTGCCACGTTCATACCGGCTTTGACGAGCCCGATAAGGGTCTCTTCGTCAGCACAGGCAGGGCCCATCGTACAGACGATTTTTGTTTTACGCATAAACCGTTCTCCTTACAGAGGAATATTAAATATGTAATATAGTAAACGAAGACAGTATACACGAAAAAGCCGCAAAAAGCAAGCGGACAAGAGGTTGGTTTTGGTTGCGTTTTTTATACATTTGTGCTATAATGATTCTATCTATGGGAGGAATGGCACGATGACCGTTTTATCCGCGCACAAGCTGGCAAAATATTTTGGTGAACGCTGTCTGTTTGACGGCGTTACTTTTGATATCGATGAACATGACAAGGTGGGCCTGGTCGGCACCAACGGTTGCGGCAAGACCACCCTTTTTCGCCTGCTCACAGGGGAATATACCGCCGACGGTGGCGATGTCACCCGCACAAAAGATACCCGCGTGGGCTATATGGAACAGCACGTGCAGTGCGCCGGCAGCAGCCTCTACGCCATGGTCGAAAGCGTGTTTGCGCCGCTTATTGAGCAGGAGCGCGCGCTGGATGCCCTCACAAAACAGCTCGAAACCGACCACTCTGCGGCGCTGATCGAAAAACACCAGGCGTTGCAGGAGGCCTTCACCAATGCAGGCGGTCTGTACTATAAAAACCGCGTGCGTGCCACGCTTTTGGGACTGGGCTTTGCGCCCGATGAGCTCGACCGCCCCTTGGAAACCTTCAGCGGCGGACAGCGTTCCAAAGCGGCGATGGCGCGCCTGTTGCTGTCGGGCAGTAATTTGCTGTTGCTCGACGAGCCGACCAACCACCTCGACATTGCCGCGGTAGAATGGTTGGAGGATTTTTTGCGCACCTATGACGGCGCGGTGGTGGTCATCTCCCACGACCGTTATTTTCTCGACCGTGTGACAACGCGCACGTGGGAACTGCGTAATGGCATGCTCTATGCCACCAACGGCAACTATACCGCCCACTGCGAGCAACGCAAAAAGGATGCGGAAATCGCCGCCAAGCACTATAAGCACGCGATGCAGGAGATCAAAAAACTGGAAGAAAATATCGCCCTGCTCAAACAGTGGAACCGCGAAAAAAGCGTCAAGCAGGCGGAAAGTCGTGAAAAGCGGTTGGAAAAGAAGCGCGAACAGCTTGTCACTCCCGAGCAGGAGGCGTCGTCGATACGCTTTGATTTTACCGCGGCGCAAACCAGCGGCAACGAGGTGCTCAATGCCGAGGAGATCAGTATGGCATTTGGGGACAAGTCACTGTTTCAAAACGCCGAACTGCACGTCCGCCGCGGTGAGCGCGTGTTTCTGCTGGGCCCCAACGGTTGCGGCAAGACCACATTGCTCAAAATCCTCAAAGGCGACCTTGCTCCCAAACGCGGCCTGACACGGCTGGGCGCCAAGGTGACGGTCGGTTACTACAATCAGACACAGGCAGGACTGAACGACAGCAAAACGGTCATCGACGAGATATGGGATAGCTACCCCACCCTGACACAGACCGAGATCCGCAATGCCTTAGCGGCATTTTTGTTCCGTGGCGAGGATGTGTTTCGCCCTGTGGGGCAGATGTCGGGCGGCGAGCGCGCACGTGTGCTGTTGCTCAAGCTGATGCTGGCAAGGGACAATTTCCTGTTGCTTGACGAACCGACCAACCACCTTGATATTGCCTCGCGTGAGGCACTGGAGGAAGCACTCACAGGCTATGACGGCACCCTCTTGGTGGTGTCGCACGACCGCTATTTTATCAACCGTATGGCCACCCGTGTGGTGCGCCTGACGCCCGAAGGCTGTACCTCTTTTGACGGCAACTACGATGCCTATGCCACGGCGATCGCCCCTGCGCCCGTGCCGAAAACGGCACAGACGGCACCTGTGGGCAAGGGCGGTGAGGATTATCGCCGCCGCAAGGAAGAGGAGTCGATGCGTCGCCGTCGGCAGACACAGCTTACCCGTTTGGAGGATGAAATCGGGCGCACCGAAGAGGCGGTTGCCGCATTGGAGGCGCAGTTGTCCGAGACATCGGATGACTATACCCGTGTATTGGAGCTGACGGCTGCCCTGGATGAGCATAACCGCCGCTTGGATGAGATGATGACGCAGTGGGAGACCCTGCAACAAGAGATAGAGGAGGAGAAAACATCGTGAAAAAGAGTCAGTATATGGCCGTGATGGCGTGGAGCCGCCAAACCCCTCGTCGCGCCTTTTTCTTGGAGATGCTTTGCCGCTTGCTGCCCACAGTTATCGCGTTAACCTATATTGTAGAGGCGGTATGGTTACTTATCATTCGCGCAGATGAGCTGGTGCGTTTCTTGGCTGTTCCTGCGGCCACGTTGGCTGTGGTATCGCTGATACGCTATCTGTTTAACCGCCCTCGCCCCTATGAGAAGTGGAAAAATGCCGCCCCCCTGTTGCGTTCACACCGCCGCGGCAACAGCTTCCCCAGCCGTCACGCCGCCAGCGCATTGGTGTTGGCACTGGCCGGCTTTACCGTCAGCCCCATAATGGGCAGTATCCTGTTGGTACTGGCTTTGGGCGTGGGCATAAGCCGCGTGATCGCCGGCCTGCATTTTGTGGGCGACGTGGTGGCCGGCTACCTGATCGCCCTCCTCTGCGGCATCTTTTTCTGGGTATAAATCAAAAGTCTGCTCACGAAAGTGGGCGGATTTTTGATTGCATTATTCATTTTTCATTTTTCATCATTCACTATTCATTAAACGGGAGAACGAAATTTTAAAT
>JAZSHG010000040.1:0-4270 GCA_045533135.1 Acutalibacteraceae bacterium | reverse complement strand
CAGCGTATTAATACGATGCACAAGAGAAACCTTTTCAAGTTGCAGTTGATGCCGTCTTTTGTGCCCACCAAATAAAAACAGGAGAGTCTCTTTACATCGGAAAATATCGTGTTATAATGTTTTCCAGAGCAACAAAAGGAGAGATGTGTAATGGCGAAGCGTATTTTGTTTCAAGGTGATTCGATAACCGATTGCGGTAGAGATCGCAACGATTTTTGGGGTCTCGGCGGCGGTTATGCCAACCTTGTGAAGGCGTCGCTGGGTATGGATTACCCCGACGAATATGAGTTTATCAACCGGGGTATCAGCGGCAACCGTGTTGTCGATCTGTATGCCCGTATCAAGATCGATTTCATCAATCTGCAACCCGATTATGCCAGCATTTATATCGGTGTCAACGATACGTGGCACGAGATCTCCGTCCAAAACGGCGTGGAAACGGAAAAGTTTGAGAAGATCTACACCATGCTGATCGACGAGATCCAAGCGGCGTGTCCGCAAACCAAACTGATGATCATCGCGCCGTATGTGCTGGAAGGCGCGGCGACCTGCAATATTGAGGAGATCCCCGACCGCTTGGCGCGTTTCCAAAAGGACGTTGCCGAAAAAGCGGTGGTTGCCAAGAAAATTGCCGAAAAATATAATCTGCCGCTCATTGAATTGCAGCCTGCTTTTGATGAGGCGTGCAAGCTGGCGCCGCCCACCTATTGGGCAGGCGACGGTGTGCATCCCACGCCTTGCGGTCACGAGCTGATCAAGCGCCTGTGGATAGAAACGTTCGAGAAAATACGGTAAAGACATGATCTGTTGCGCCCCGATGTGCTTATTGGCGTTGGGGCGCCATATCTTATATGGAGGGGGAAATGATATGACTTTTTTGTGGCAAGTTATTTTTCGGTCTTTTTTGGCTGTGCTTGTCGGTGCCATTATCGGCAGTGAGCGTGCGCGGCACGGCAGAGCCGCAGGTGCGCGTACGCACATATTGGTTGCTCTCGGCGCCGCGCTGACATCGATGCTCAGCTTATATGCCAAAGAAGCGTTGGCCTACAACGGTGATATTTTTCGTCTGTCCGCGCAGGTGATTTCGGGTGTCGGCTTTTTGGGCGCAGGTGTGATCATTCTTAAAAATAACAATATGGTCACAGGTCTTACCACCGCGGCGGGCGTGTGGACGACCAGCGTTATCGGTATTGCTCTGGGTTGCGGATTCTATCTGGGCGCAGGTGTGGTGACGGCGCTGTATATGCTTGCCATTATGTTTTTGGGCAGGTTTGAGCGTGGTAAGAAAAATGGCGAGGTCGTCTATATAGAGATAGACGACCTGTATAAAGCTAACGAGATTATCGACAAGCTGGCGGAGGAAAGCGGCGTCAAATTCTCCTATAATTTTCTGCCGCCTAAAAGCGGCCACGATGGAAATTTGGGAATCAGCCTCTTTGTCAAAGGGAAAAAGCCGTTTGATCCGTCTGTTTGGCAATCTCACCCGAACATCGTTTTTTACGAAGAAGAATGATAAAAAAGCGCTCCCTCAAAATGAGGGAGCGCTTTTGTTTTGACGGAAGAATAGTCGCGGATATTATTGTTCCTCTTTGCGCGCCTTTATCACTTGCGTGATGTTGCCGATGGTGGCCAAGAAGCCGAAAGCATAGGCAAAAATCAGATCCTCTATCACCGCGTCTCCGATTTCGGGTTCTGCCAAAAATTCGGGCGTAGCTTTAACGGCTTCAAAGAAGGTAATGCCGAACTCTTCCTGATAAACTTGGAAGATCTCATAAGAAAGGCACAGATATTCCGCCGCAAAGATCATAATGACCATAGCGATGATGGCGACGAAAAGACGCACGAGCGAGGTCTTGCTTTTGGTTTGTGCAAACAAGCCGTAGCCAAAGTCGGCCAGCACAAACATTACAAGGCCGCAAATGCCTGCGATGATATCCATTTGGTAGATGACAAAATACAAAAGACCGCCGACGAGCGAAAACAAAAGCGCACCGACGATGCCGGCAACAATATTGCCGTGCTTACTGCCCAGGGGTGCGGAGGGGGCGCCGGCTGTGGGAACGGGCGGTACGACAGCAGGAGCGGCATTGGTGTTGCCGGCAATGGGTTGGCCGTTGAGCGTCTCTATTGCGCTCAAATTGCCGGAGCCGCAGGATGCGCAAAACAATGCTTGATCGTCTGTCTGTGCGCCGCAGTTGTTACATTTTTTCATAGATATCCTCCCAAAACAGAATAGTCAGTTGCATAAAACGACACGTTTTACCAATAAAAGTGTAACACCTACTGACAATATAGTCAATACTTTTAAGAAAATACGTATTTGTTTCTTGGCCGCAAAATCTTACAGGAAATTTTTGCAAAAAAGGGTTGACAAAGCCAATGTCGGTGGTATAATGTATATCGGTTAGCAAAGGCTAACCGATATTTTAAGGCGTCGGTTAGCCTAGGCTAATCGCAAACCATACAGAACATGGGTAAGTGGTGAAGCGTCATGACTTTGAGAGATGCCATTGAGGGAAAAGAATACATCATTCGGCAGATCGATACCGATGATGAAGAGCTGGATGCTTTTCTGTTCTCGCTCGGCTGTTACAGCGGTGAGAGCATTACAGTCGTCACGCGCAAGAAGAACAGCTGCGTTGTTTCCATCAAAGACGCGCGCTACAATATAGATAACCAGTTGGCGGATGCCATTCTGATCTGATTTCGTTTGATCAAAGCGGCATCTGTTGCTTTTTGGATATTGGTTAGCCTCCGCTAACCACGAACGGTGTTTAATAAAACCTGCATATAAAAGGAGAGATCACTATGAGAATTGCCCTGGCAGGTAACCCGAACTCAGGCAAGACCACGATGTACAACGCCTTGACCGGCTCTAATGAAAAGGTTGGCAACTGGGCAGGCGTTACCGTATCCAAAAAGGAGCACGCCATCAAAAAGGCGTACTACGGCGGAGAGGAAAAACTACATATCGTTGATCTTCCCGGTGCCTATTCGATGTCACCCTTCACCAGTGAGGAGAGCATCACCAGCCAGTTTGTGAAACAGGAAAATCCCGATGCGATCATCAACATCGTGGACGCGACGAATTTGAGCCGAAGCCTGTTCTTTACGACGCAGCTGTTGGAGCTGGGTATTCCTGTGGTGGTCGCGCTCAACAAGAGCGACATCAACAAGAAAAAAGAAACAGAGATCGATGAGGAAAAGCTGGCCGTCTTTTTGAAGTGCCCTGTGGTGAACACGGTGTCCACCTCTGCTGACGGCCTTAAAACGGCGGTGGCGGAAGCTGTGGCGCGTGTGGGTAAAAAACAGGATGCGCCGTATACACAGGCGGATATTGATCTGACCGATAAAAAAGCAGTGCAAGCGGAAGACCGCAAACGTTTCGCGTTTGTCAACGACATCGTGAAACAGGTCGAGACGCGCAAGGTGCTGACCAAAGATAAAAACTTCGGCGATAAGATCGACGCTGTGCTGACCAATAAGTGGTTGGGTATTCCGATCTTTGCGGTCGTGATGTTTTTGGTGTTTCAGATCTCGCAGGTTTGGGTTGGTACGCCGATCGCAGATCTGTTGGTCGGCTGGCTTGAGGCTTTCCAAGGCTGGGTAGGCGGTTTGCTCGAAAACGCAAGCCCATTATTGCAAGCCCTGCTGGTTGACGGCGTCATCGGCGGCGTTGTCGCTGTTGTGGGCTTCTTGCCGCTTGTGATGGTGATGTATTTCCTCATCGCTTTGATGGAAGATTGCGGCTATATGTCCCGTGTGGCAGTTGTTTTGGACCCTATATTCAAGAAGGTCGGCCTTTCGGGCAAATCGGTCATCCCCTTTGTGATCACCGTCGGTTGTGCCGTCCCCGGTATTATGGCAAGCCGCACCATTCGCAACGAGCGCGAGCGCCGCGCGACGGCGATGCTCGCCCCCTTTATGCCCTGCGGCGCGAAAATTCCTGTTATCTCCCTGTTCGCCGGTGTATTCTTTGGCAATGCCGGCTGGGTGAGCACGCTGATGTATCTGGCAGGCATCCTGCTGATTTTCCTCGGCGCGTTGCTCGTCAATAAAATCACTGCCTACAAAGCGAAAAAATCCTATTTTATCATCGAATTGCCCGAATATAAAGCGCCGTCTATTTGGGGCGCATTCAAATCGATGGGCAGCCGTGGCTGGGCGTATATCGTCAACGCCGCCACGTTCATTCTGCTGTGCAATACAGCTGTGCAGATCATGCAGAGCTTTGTTTGCGGCTTCCGCGAGGCCAACAGTGCCAACACCT
>JAZSHG010000241.1:0-6090 GCA_045533135.1 Acutalibacteraceae bacterium | reverse complement strand
TTCCAATCGGGATGGTTCTTCTGCACGTTGATGGCAGCGCGGATAACCGCAGCGGTCTGCATCTTCGCGATTTCGGGATAGGTGACAGCCAGACGGCAGCCACGGTGACCCATCATCGGGTTGAACTCGTGCAGGCTGCTGATGATGTTTTTGATATCCGCAACGGTCTTGCCCTGAGCCTTGGCGAGAGCCTCGATGTCCGCTTCCTCAGTGGGAACGAACTCGTGCAGAGGGGGATCCAGGAAACGGATGCAAACGGGGTTGCCTTCCAGAGCCTCATACAGCTTCTCGAAGTCGCCCTGCTGATAAGGCAGGATCTTCGCCAGAGCCGCTTCACGGGCTTCCACGGTGTCGGAGCAGATCATCTCACGGAAAGCCGCGATACGGTCAGCTTCGAAGAACATGTGCTCGGTACGGCACAGACCGATACCTTCAGCACCCAGCTCACGAGCCTTCTTCGCATCGGCAGGCGTATCGGCATTGGTACGCACTTTCAGGGTGCGGAACTGATCAGCCCAAGCCATGATGCGGCCAAACTCACCGGCGATCTCAGCATCCACAGTGGGGATGATGCCGTCGTAGATGTTACCGGTGGAGCCATCGATGGAGATGAAGTCGCCTTCGTGATACTCTTTGCCGGCGAGGGTGAACTTCTTGTTCTCCTCATCCATAATGATGTCGCCGCAACCGGACACACAGCAGGTACCCATACCACGGGCCACAACGGCGGCGTGAGAGGTCATACCACCGCGCACAGTCAGGATGCCCTGAGAGGCTTTCATACCGGTGATATCTTCGGGAGAGGTCTCCAAACGAACCAAAACGACCTTCTCGCCCTTTTCTTTCCAAGCCACAGCGTCGTCAGCGGTGAACACCACTTTACCGCAAGCAGCACCGGGGGAAGCGCCGAGGCCCTTACCGGCAGGAGTAGCGGCTTTGAGTGCCTTCTGATCGAACTGGGGATGCAACAGGGTGTCGAGGTTACGGGGATCGATCATCGCCACAGCCTGCTGCTCGGTGATCATGCCTTCGTCGACCAGATCGCAAGCGATCTTGAGGGCGGCTTTGGCAGTACGCTTACCGTTACGGGTCTGCAACATATACAGCTTGCCGTTTTCAACGGTGAACTCCATATCCTGCATATCGCGATAGTGATTTTCCAGCGTGTTGCAGATATCCTGGAACTGAGCAAACGCAGCAGGGAACTTCTCAGCCATCTGCGCGATGGGCATCGGTGTACGCACGCCGGCCACAACGTCTTCGCCCTGTGCGTTGGTCAGGAACTCACCCATCAGGTGCTTCTCACCGGTAGCAGGGTCACGGGTAAACGCAACACCGGTACCGCAATCGTCACCCATGTTACCAAAAGCCATCATCTGCACGTTAACGGCAGTACCCCAAGAATAGGGAATGTCGTTGTCACGACGATAGACGTTGGCACGGGGGTTGTCCCAGGAACGGAACACCGCTTCCACGGCGCCCATGAGCTGCTCTTTGGGATCGGTGGGGAAATCCTTACCGATCTTGGATTTGTATTCAGCCTTGAACTGGCCGGCGAGCTCTTTGAGATCATCAGCAGTCAGGTCCACGTCCAGCGTGACACCCTTCTTCTCTTTCATCTCATCGATGAGCTGCTCGAAATACTTCTTACCGACTTCCATAACAACGTCGGAATACATCTGAATAAAGCGGCGATAGCAGTCCCAAGCCCAACGGGGGTTGTTGGATTTGGTAGCCAAAACGTTGACAACGTCTTCGTTCAGACCGAGGTTCAGGATGGTATCCAACATGCCGGGCATAGAAGCACGAGCGCCGGAACGGACGGACACGAGCAGGGGGTTCTCTTTGTCACCGAACTTTTTGCCGGTGATGCCTTCCATCTTCTCGATGTACTCCATGATCTGCGCCATGATCTCATCGTTGATGCGACGGCCATCTTCATAATACTGGGTGCAAGCCTCGGTGCTGATGGTAAAGCCCTGGGGAACAGGCAGACCGATGCCGGTCATCTCAGCCAGGTTAGCACCCTTGCCGCCCAGCAGCTCACGCATCGTGGCGTTGCCTTCGCTGAAAAGGTAAACGTACTTGTGACTCATAAGTCATCCTCCTAAATGTATTTTTAGCTTTGCTAAACAAATTCACGGTGTCGCGCGTGTGGCGCGCAACACTCCGTTTTTCAGTATACCAAAAACTTCAGAATATTTCCAGTATATTTTTTATAAAATCGGCGTTTTTTTACATTTTTACGGTTTGTACAGATTTTTTGCAAAAACATACCGTGAACATAGTCATTTTTTTGTTCTTTCTCACTCTTGCAAAACCGTTTGCAATCTGTCATAATACTATTATGAGAATAATGGACATCAAAAGGTGGGATGCAACGCATTCCGCCCCTTTGGTGTTTGCGGAAATGAGGAAATCGTTATGTTTTTTCGCAAGAAGGAATCGGCCGGCCCTATCGATTTTTTGATCGTTGGTTTGGGCAATCCCGGAAAAGAATATGAGAAAACGCGCCACAATGCCGGCTGTTTGGCGTTGGAAACGCTGGCGCGGATGGTGAATGCCACCCCCAACCGTCTTAAGTTCAAGGGACAATGCACCGAGGCGACCGTGGGCGGTCATCGCGTGCTTTTGTTATTTCCTCTTACCTATATGAACAATTCCGGAGAATCCGTTGCAGAGGCGCTGCGGTTTTATAAACTCAAGCCCGAACAGCTGTTGGTCTTTTCTGACGATATTTCACTGCCTGTCGGCACCGTGCGCGTACGTCGCAAGGGCAGTGACGGCGGTCAAAAGGGCTTGCGCAGTATTATACAGCACATCGGCAGTGATGCCTTCCCTCGCATTAAAATCGGCGTCGGTCAAAAGCCGCACCCCGACTATGATCTGGCGGCGTGGGTCCTTTCTCGCTTCACTGCGCAGGAATTGGCGTTGATGGAAACCGCCACAGAGCAAGCCGCACAGGCGGCAGAGCTGATCGTAGATGGACAGATTGACGAGGCAATGAACCGTTTTAGCCGTTGATTGCTCACCATAAGGAGTGGCTATGAGTACCGTTTTTCAAAATATAACCGCCGCATTGCCTGCTTTTTCGGCACTGTCGGCAGATATTGCCGCGGCACGCACCCCTGCATTGCTCAACGGTTTGGGACACATTCACAAGGCGTTGGTATTGCATGGATTGTGTTGCTCGCAGACACGTCCTGTGGCAGTTATCACCGCCGATGAGGCAGAGGCATGCCGCTTGGCTGAGGATCTGGCGGCACTTGGCACCGAGGCCATTACCCTGCCTGCGCGTGATCTGACCTTGCGCCGCATGGAATCCGCTTCGCACGAATATGAGCAACAGCGGCTCGGCGCGCTGGCGCTCTTGGCACAGGGAAACTGTCGCTGTGTAATCGCTTCGATCGATGCGGCGGTGCAATTCACCCTGCCGCCTGCCGCGCTGACTGCCGCTACTTTGCGGTTGGAACGCGGCAAACCGTTGCCTGTTGCCGATTTGGCAACAGCGCTGTCGGCCGCAGGCTATGAGCGGTGTGATCAAGTGGAAGGTGCCGGGCAATTTGCTGTGCGCGGCGGTATCACCGATATCTACCCTGCATCCTGTCCGGCCCCCCTACGCATTGAGCTGTGGGGCGATGAGATCGACACCCTTACCTATTTTGACCCATTAAGCCAGCGGCGCACCGACCAGTTGGATTTTGTGGAAATTCCGCCATCGGCAGAAATATTCTGCCGTGATACCGGCGCTTTGGCGGCGCAAATTACCGCCCTTGCCGACGGATTGCGCGGTAAGCAAGCCGCCGCTAAGGAGCACTTGCTCAGCGATGCGCGCCGCCTGAAAGACGGTGTGCCGCTTGCGGCATTGGATCGCTATATTCCTCTTTTATGGGACACCCCGGCCACCCTGTTCGACTATGCCCCCAACGCTTTGTGGGTGGTTTCTGAGTGGACAAAGGTGAAGGAGCGGTTTCGTAGCGGACAATGGCAACTGCAAGAGGATATCACCCAGCTGATGGAAGCAGGTGAACTTTGCCGCGGACTGGATAGGTTCACCCTGGATTGGGATGCTTTTTTGCAGTTAAGTGAACAAAAAGGCTCCGTTATACTCGATACCTTTGCCCACACCTCGCTGGATATCCCCTTGCGCGCGATGTATACTGCCAACGCGCGGCAACTGCCCATTTGGTCGGGTGGTCTGGACATCCTGACCGATGACATTGTGGATCTGTTGCGCCAAAATATGGCGTGTGTTGTTTTGGCCGGCCCGGAGGAAAAAACAGCAAAAACGCTCGCGGAGGATCTTAAAAAACGCAACATTCCTGCCATATATGCGCCTGCACCGCAAGCCCCCATCAAGCGGCAGGTACTGGTCATGCGCGGCGGTCTTTCCGCCGGATTTGAATTGCCGGAAGCAGGTGTGGCTGTGATCACCCATGGGCGGTTACAAAGCGCCGCGCGCCCACGCCGCCGTCAGCGGCACGATAAGGGGGCTCAGATCCACAGCCTGTCGGAGTTGACTGTGGGCGACTATATCGTGCACGTATCCCACGGCATTGGACTTTATCAAGGTGTGCATCAGATCAACGCCCAAGGCGTCATCAAGGACTACCTAAAATTGCAATATGACAAAGGTGACGTGCTATACGTCCCCGTCACACAGCTGGATTTGGTGTCAAAATATGTCGGTGCGCGCGAGGATGCGCCACTGAAATTGCACAGACTCGGCGGTCAAGAGTGGGGCAAGGTGAAAACGCGCATTCGCACCGCCGTCAAGGATATTGCGCGCCAGCTTATTGCACTTTACGCACAGCGTATGGCAACCGAGGGCTATGCTTTTGACCCCGACACCGAGTGGCAATACGATTTTGAACGGCATTTTGAATATGAGGAAACCGAGGACCAACTGCGCTGTATTGATGAGATCAAGTCGGATATGGAGCGTCCTGTGCCGATGGATCGCTTACTTTGCGGCGACGTAGGATTCGGCAAGACAGAGGTGGCACTGCGTGCCGCTTTCAAGTGCGTTTCCCAAAGCAAGCAATGTGTGCTGTTGGTGCCGACCACTATTTTGGCATTGCAACACTACAACACCATTGTTAAGCGGTTTAGCGCGTTTCCTGTAAAAATTGCGATGCTGTCGCGCTTTGTGTCCCCCAAAAAACAGGAGGAGATTATCAAGCAGACGGCGCGTGGCGAGATAGATATTCTCGTCGGTACGCACCGTATGCTGTCAAAGGATATTCGCTTTAAAAATCTGGGCTTGTTCATCGTAGACGAGGAACAACGGTTCGGTGTGGCACAAAAGGAACGCATCAAGGAGATGGCACCCAATGTGGACGTGCTCACTCTATCCGCCACCCCTATCCCCCGTACCCTCAATATGGCCATGAGCGGTATCCGAGATATGTCTGTGATCGAAGAGGCGCCGCAAGACCGCCGTCCTGTACAGACCTATGTGCTCGAACATGACAAGGGCATTTTGGATGACGCCATTCGCCGTGAATTGCGGCGCGGCGGACAAGTTTATTATCTGCATAACCGTGTGGAGAGCATCGAGCACTGTGCCGCCGCTTTGCAACAACGCATCCCCGAGGCACGCGTAGGATTTGCTCACGGCAAGATGACCGAGGAAGAGCTTTCAGACATTTGGCGCGCCGTGATGGAACAGGAAATTGATGTACTCGTCTGCACCACCATCATCGAAACAGGTGTAGATATCGCCAACGTCAACACCCTCATTATCGAAAACGCCGACCGTTTTGGTTTGTCGCAGCTGCATCAGCTGCACGGACGCGTAGGGCGTTCGGCGCGTCGCGCCTACGCCTATCTCACCTTTGTGCGTGGCAAGGCGATCAGCGATATCGCAGCGAAGCGACTGGAAGCTATGCGCGAGTTTACCGAGTTTGGTGCAGGCTTCAAAATTGCCCTGCGCGACATGGAAATTCGCGGTGCCGGTAACCTGTTGGGCGCTCAGCAGCACGGGCATATGAAGGACGTTGGCTATGATATGTACCTGAAATTGTTGGCGGAAGCTGTCAATGAAGAAAAGGGACTTCAAAAGCCGCGCCGCGAGGAAGAATGCCTGAT
>JAZSHG010000132.1:0-6628 GCA_045533135.1 Acutalibacteraceae bacterium | reverse complement strand
AACTTGTCGGGATATTTCGTCCAGTCGAAGCGACCGGAATCCACGATAGCACCACCTACCGCTGCGCCGTGACCGTCCATATATTTGGTGGTGGCGTGGATAATAATGTCCGCACCCCACTCGAAGGGACGGCAGTTGACGGGCGTCGGGAAGGTGTTGTCGATGATAAGCGGCACGCCGTGTGCATGGGCGGCGTTGGCAAAGCGTTCAATATCCAGCACAGTCAACGCAGGGTTGGCGATCGTCTCACCGAACACCAGCTTGGTTTCGGGGCGGAAGGCCGCTTCCAACTCCTCATCTGAGCAGTTGGGATCCACAAAGGTTGTGGTAATACCCATACGCTTCAGGGTGACGGAAAACAGGTTAAAGGTGCCACCATAAATCGCAGAGGAAGACACAATGTGGTCACCACAGCTGCACAGGTTAAACACCGCCAAAAAGCTTGCCGCCATGCCGGAGGACGTGAGCATTGCCGCAGTACCACCCTCCAGCTCGCAGATTTTTGCCGCCACGGTATCGGAGGTGGGGTTTTGCAGGCGCGTATAGAAATAGCCGCTTGCTTCCAGATCAAACAGCTTTCCCATATCATCGCTGGAATCATATTTGAAGGTCGTGCTTTGAATGATCGGCACCTGACGCGGCTCACCGTTACCGGGGTGATAGCCGCCCTGCACACAGATTGTTCCAATAGATTGTTTACTCATATTATTCTCGCTCCTTTTTAAGACTTATACTTTTCACACAGACAGCACCTTTGCCAAAGCCACGATCAGCGGCATTGTGATCACAGAACAGAGTGTCGTCAACGACACCATATTCACCGACAGCGATGTGTCGGCATTAAATTTGGTAGCAAACATCGTGGTAGCGGCCGCAACCGGTGCGCTGGCGGCGATCACCATCGACACCAACACATCTCCACGGATACCACACAGATACATACCGCCAAGTGCCATAAGCGGTACAAGAATCAACCGTAATGCCATCGCCACAAAAGAGCGACCATCGCGAAATGCTTGCCGCAGATCGGTTTTAGACAGGAAATAGCCAATCAACAGCATCGGCAACGGCGTGTTGAGGTTGCCCAGATGGGTAATTGGCTGTGCCAACACCTCGGGCAACTGCCATTGCAGTAAGAATACGATCACACCGACCGTTAGGCCAATGACACCGGGGTTAAGGAGCAGTTTTTTTACCGACAGTGATTTTTTATCGCCGCTCATTGTCAGCAAACCCCAGCTCCACATTGCCAGGTTAAAAACAGCAACGTACACAGCTCCATAGAACACGCCTTCGGCCCCCAGCACAGCTTTTTGCAGAGGCAGTGCCATATATCCTGCATTGGAAAACACTACTGCAAAGCGCAACACCCGGCGGCGTTTGTTCTCATCGTTGCGAAACACCATATCGGCGATTAATATCGCCAATATATGGATGGCAATCGCAGAAACCAGCGCCACAAGTAGCCCTTTTATGCGCTCGTCAGTCATTTCCTGCTGGAACGAGTGAATGATAACGCAGGGTGTGGCAAAATACAGCACCACATCGGCCATTACTTTGGAGGCGGTTTCGTTGATGATTCCTTTTTTGCCGCAAATAAAGCCGACGCCGATGAGCAAAAACAGGATCAGCACTTGCTGTCCCACTGTTAAGAAATCCGTCACGACATCACCTTCATTGTATAATCGATATTATTATAGCATAGCCTTTTCAAAAAGTCTACGGTTTATGAGTGGCTTATCCACTTTTTTTGGCATCTTTGGGTGTATATGCACGCTTTCGGTCGCATATAGTGTAGCACTATGAACACGGAGGGAACGCTATGCTTGCCATGCCCAAAAAGAAACCATTTTCCGCTTATGCCCTCGCCTTTTTCGTAATATCCACCCTACTGTTTGGCCTGCTCAGTGCGCTGATCGGCGGCTCAGGCGGCTATGAACAGCTCACAGCGCCGCCTTTGGCGCCACCGCGCATTCTCTTCCCCATTGTTTGGACGATTCTCTATATTGCCATGGGCGTAGCCGCCTATTTTGTTTGGCAGACCGATGATGCCGACCGCATTCCTGCCATTCGGCTATACTATGTGCAACTAACCGTCAACGCCTTGTGGTCCCTGTTTTTCTTTCGCCTTGATTGGCGGCTGTTTGCCTTTTTCTGGATCTTACTGCTCATCGGGTTGGTCGTTGCCACCTGGCAGAGATTTCGCCGCCTGTCCACAATAGCAGGTTGGTTATTTGTCCCTTATCTCTTGTGGTGTATTTTTGCCGCCTATCTCAATTTGGGATATTACTTACTCAATGCATAAAGAAAAAGCCCGACCGCAGCCTTTCGGCTCGATCGGGCTTTTTAATGCATTATTCGCAGTCGCCTTCGCAGCAATCGCAGTCGCCATCGCACTCGTCGAGGTCAAACTCCAGATTCTCACCGCAGTTGGGGCAACCGATGCTGCCTTCCAGCAGGGTCTCCTCATCCACAGCGAACTCTTCGCCGCAAGCAGGGCAGGTGATGTCGTAGAAGCCGTCATCATCGTCCTCGTCTTCGTCGTCATAATCCTCGTAGTAATCGGTTTCCAGCTCATCGAGATCCTCATCGATCGCATCGACATGCTCGGCGATCTCGGTCACATCATCAGCCAGATCCTCTAGATCCAGAGCCATATCAGACAGCACGTCGATAATGGCATTCAGCAGTTTGCCTTCTTTGGTAGTGGCGTCAATCTCCATACCCTCGGCCAGGCCCTTCAGATAAGCCACTTTTTCAGTAACAGTCATGGTAAAATCCTCCCTTGAAGCAATCATTAGTTGTTGACACGTTCCATATATTCGCCGGTGCGGGTGTCGACACGAATGGTCTCGCCCTCATCGATGAACAACGGCACACGGATCTCCGCACCGGTTTCCAAGGTGGCAGGTTTGGTGGTGTTGGTAGCGGTGTTGCCCTTGAAGCCGGGATCGGTCTTGGTGACCTGCAGTTCGACAAATGTGGGGGGCTCAACGCCGAACACCTTGCCCTTGTAGGACATAATGCGGCAGACCATGTTCTCTTTAACAAACTTGAAGTTGTCGCCCAGCGTATCCGCGTTGATGGGCATCAGCTCGTAGGTTTCGCTGTCCATAAAGTAGTACAGATCGCCATCGCTGTAAGAAAACTCCATCTCCTTGCGCTCCACAAAAGCGGTGGGGAACTTAGCGGTGGGGTTGTAGCTCTTTTCAATCACAGCACCGGTGATGACGTTCTTGGTCTTGGTACGGACAAAAGCCGCGCCCTTACCGGGTTTCACATGTTGGAATTCGACGACCTGCAACACGTTGCCGTCTTCTTCAAAAGTCGCACCGTTGCGAAATTCACCTGCAGAAATCATAGTTCATATCCTCCGTATTTTACTCAATGATATAACAGATACATTGTATAATATTCTGTTCCATTTTGCAATAGCCAAACTTTGTTTTTTTAGAGAATTATCAGTTCTTTGGGCGATTTTGTGAGATTTTCGCAGCCATCAGGGGTGACAACTACCATATCTTCGATGCGAACACCACCCTCGCCGGGAATATAGATGCCCGGTTCCACTGTGACAAGGTTTCCCACAGCCAGACGCAGATCCGCAGGTGCGGCCGGTGACAGGCGCGGCTGCTCATGAATCTGCACACCCACACCGTGGCCTGTGCCATGACCAAAGCGCTCACCGTAGCCCGCGGCAGTAATCACATCGCGCGCGGCGGCATCAGCATCACGGCACAGCACACCGGGAGCGACTGTCGCCAAAGAAGCCAACTGCGCTTTGAGCACCGTGTCATAGATCTCGCGCTGGCGGTCATTTGGCTCACCAACGATCACCGTACGCGTCATATCCGAGCAATAGCCGTCCACTTTGGCACCGAAGTCCAACGTGATAAAGTCACCTTTTTCGATCTTTTTATCACCGGGGACACCGTGAGGCAACGAGGAATTAACACCCGACACCACGATAAATTCAAAGGCGACGCCCTCTGCACCCTGGCGGCGGATCTCAAATTCCAGATCCAGCGCCACTTCGCGTTCGGTGCGACCGATCGCGATACGCGGCAGGATATAGGCAAAGCCGGCATCGGTCAAGGCTTGCGCGCGACGCACAGCCGCCAGTTCCTCTTCCGTTTTTACCATACGCAGACCGCCGATCTCATCGTCCAGCGTGTTGCTGTCGTCTATCGACACGGGCGCCAAACCTTCACGCATACGACGCACCTCGCACACGGGCAGTTCCGCTTCGACCAAAACAGTTTTAACACCGCTTTTTTGCATAAGCTCCAAAAGTAACGGCATCGCCTTATCATAGCAAAGCACTTCCATGTGCTTGATGGCATTTTGTGCAGCCTCAATATACCGAGAATCGGTCATGAACCACACATTATCTTTGGTTGCCAGCACATAACCATCCGTGGCAGGAAATCCTGTAAAATACCGGCGATTGTGTTCCGTTGCAACCAGTGCCGCGGTTTGCCCGTTCGGCAACCAGTCCTGTAATCGTTTAACAGTCTGCATATAGTTTCCTCCTTTTGCTATCGGGAAGCTTGTTTCCATAGTTGCATCATCGAAAGGGCGTCTTCTGCCTGGGTACCTGCCGATTCGCAGATAACCACAGGTGCCAAATCGCGTGCGGCAATCACTTCCATCAGCGGTGTGGGGTCGGGGCCGAACACATTGTCCTCAAAGGTCAGATGGCATTTTTCGCCGCCTGCCGTATAGGCAATTTTGGAAAAATGCACGTGAAAACAGCGTCCTCTTTCCTCGCCCAAACGATTCTTGATCGTGTCGATCACCTGCGCAAACGCCGCTGTTGAGTTGACCTCGCCCTGCGTGCGGCTGTTGAGATGGCCAAAGTCGATACAAGGGTAAAACCGCTCATCGACCGTACACATGTCCAGCACTTCTTCAAGGTTGCCAAGCTGGTTAATCTTCCCCATTGTTTCGGGGCAGATATGCACGTCGGACAGCCCATTTTCATCCAGTGCGGCCTGTGCGCGGATCAAGGTTTCCTTTGCCAGTGCAGTCGCTTCCTCGCGACTGCGTCCGCCCAAGCCACCGGGGTGTACCACAATGCGGTTTCCACCCATCAGTGACACAGCACGCGCACTGTCCAAAATATAGGTAATACTGTTGTCACGCTTTTGTGGATCCACAGAGGCAAGTGAGATGAAATAGGGCGCGTGCAAAGATAAAGCGATGTCATATTCCTTTGCCAAAGCGCCCAACTGCAATGCGCTGTCGACCGACACGCGCACACCGCGCCCACACTGATATTCATAAGCGGTAAGCCCCATCTGTGCCAACCAGGCAGGCGCTTGTAGGGTGGATTTAAAGCCTGCGGCGGCAAAAGATTCACTGTTGCCTGCAGGGCCAAAGCGAGCCGTCACAGAATGACACCTCGTTTCTTCATATAGTGTGCCGTTACCGGGCGTTCGAGCTTTCTTTTGAAGCGTACAAAGGCGTTGTCGCTGGCAAGGTCCATCGGCATCAGCTGCACAGAAGGCATACCGCACAGATTAGCGCCCCAGATATCGGTGAACACCTGATCGCCAACTACCAAGCATTGCTTGCAGGCAAGTGACAAACGGCGTGCCGTACGCACAAAACCGATAGGCAACGGTTTTGCCGCGGCGGAAGTAAAGTGCAACCCAATTTTCTCGGCAAAGGGAGCAACGCGACTGCGGCGCGCATTGGACACGACAGTCAGAAAGAAACCGTCGGTTTTGCGATCTATCAGCCACTTTTTCACGTCGGCAGGTACATCCTGACTATTGTGAGCCGTCAAGGTGTTGTCTACATCCAAAAATAGGGCTTTGATCCCCCACTCAACCAGCTCCGCTTTGGTAATATCGGTGATACGGCGTTTATACGCTAACGGTGCAAACCACGCCACAGTCATTCCTCCTTTCAACAACAAAAAGAGAGCAGAAAACTGCTCGCTTTTTTGTCGGATCATTTGAACTTTCTCTTGCGCGCAGCCTCAGATTTTTTCTTACGGCGAACAGAGGGCTTCTCATAATGCTCTCTTTTGCGCACCTCGGCGAGAGTGCCCGCGCGGGCGCAAGACTTCTTCCATCTGCGCAGTGCGCTGTCCAAGCTCTCGTTTTCCTTAACATGTACTTCTGACATTTCTTATTCCCTCCCTCCGCCCTTAGGCAGGGGTAATATGCTTACAACAAAACGATTATACACCTTTTCACGGTATTCGTCAAGCACTTTCTTGCCATAACCTCGCAAATTTTCATTTTTCTCTTTGCCTGCGCGGTTTTTTGGCAGAACTTATGCCATTTATTGCGGTTTGATGACAAGGTTAACCAGCTTCGCAGGGACGTACAGCTCTTTGACAACCTGCATGCCCTCCAGCAGCGCCGCGATCTTCTCCTGCTGCTTGACAGCCGCCAAAACGGTGGCGGTATCGGCGTCGGCGGGGATGGTCAAGCGATCTTTGAGTTTGCCGTTGACCTGCACGGCGATCTCCACGGTAGCATCTACCGTTTTGCTCTCGTCATAGGTCGGCCAAGCAGCCAGCGAGCAAAGGCCTTCACCGCCCATCTGCTCCCACAGTTCTTCCGCAAGGTGCGGTGCAAACGGGCACAGCAAACGAGAAAGCGTCATCAGCTCA
>JAZSHG010000033.1:0-5382 GCA_045533135.1 Acutalibacteraceae bacterium | reverse complement strand
AAATACGCGCCGGTGTCATCGCCGTCAGATCAATGAGCAGTTGTCCCACCACACAGATACCGCCGCCCACCGCAAAGGCTTTGAGCAACATTGCAAAGTCCATTGTCATCTCTCCTTTTGGCATAGTTTATCCGTCACCCTTGGGAATATGCGCGATTTTTCTTGCAAATGGGGCGGTTTATGCTATACTGAAAGGGACAGATACTTTCTGCGAAAGGAGTGCTCTTATGAAAAAGCTGTTCGAAAACAAGTGGTTAACTATTTTCTTTGGATGCTTTGTTTTTTATTTTCTTTTCTATATACTCATGGCTTTTGTTGACCTTCCGGAAGGGCTTGTTTCTTTTATTACGTTATCCATGCCTTTTTCAACACTTTTGATAATCGCCGAGGGGATCGCACTATTATTACCCTTGCTGTACTTGCTTTTTTATCCAATTACATCCGTAGCACCGGAAGAATCCCTTTCTTTCATCTTGTTTTCTCGTGTGTTTTTATTTATATCATTCTTAGTTGAATGGATTCTATTTTTCAAATCCGCTCGGTTGGGGGCTAAACGCAAGAGCTTGCGGATTGGTGGCTTTGTTCTGTTAAGTATAGACTCGATCGGCAAAATTCTGTTGTTCGTGGCCGAACCATCCTTCATAGGGTTTCTCTCTCTGCTTCCGGAAGTGGCGTTTTTCTTTATATTTTACTTAGCCACGCGCAAAAGAGACGATGACAGTTCCTCCCCGCAGCAAACCGAACCCCCACAGCAAACTGAACCCCTCTCAAAATAACCACACCACGCGGAAAGGATCCATTTTATGACCGCCACCGTTTTTAACATTCAGCGATTCAGCATACAGGATGGGCCGGGCATTCGCACCACCGTCTTTCTCAAAGGTTGTCCTTTGCGTTGCCTGTGGTGTCACAACCCCGAATCCCACTCCACCCGTGTTCAGCTTTTATATCGCCCCACCCGTTGTGTAGGGTGCGGTGCGTGCGTTGCCGCTTGCCCCAACGGCGCGCACAAAATGGTTGACGGGCAACATATTTTTGACCGCGCGGCCTGCACCTCCTGCGGGGCTTGCACCGCCGTCTGTGCGGCGGAAGCGCTCGAACTTTGCGGGGATGAAAAAACGGTGGAAGATATTTTGGCAGTAATACGCCGTGACAAGCCGTTTTACGGCACAGACGGCGGTATGACCATCTCCGGCGGCGAACCGCTGTTTATGCCCGATTTCACGCTGGCGCTTGCCAAAGCCGCCAAGTCCGAAGATATTTCGGTGTGCGTTGAAACGGCGGGCTGGGGCGACTTTGAACATATCGCCGCGCTCATCCCCTACGTCGACCTGTTTTTGTACGATTTCAAGGTAGCGGACGAGGCGGCGCACAAACACTACACAGGCGTAGAGTTGACGCCCATTCTCGACAATCTGCGCCGTCTTGATGCGGCAGGCGGACAGATCATCCAGCGCTGTCCCTTCCTCCCCGATGTCAATTTGGAACAAGCGCATTTTGACGGTATCGCCGCTGTGGCCGCCTCTCTTTCCCATCTCAAGGAAATCCATCTTGAGCCCTATCATCCGTTGGGGCTGTCAAAGCGGATGGCGCTGGGGCAGGAGGCACCGCCTATTCCATCGGCATTTTTGGACAAAGCGGCAGTTGAGCCTTTCGCCGAGATGTTGCGGCAAAAGGTATCGGTACCTGTACATATTCTGTAAAAATAAAAAGGTCAACGGCAAAAGCCGTTGACCTTTTTTCATCGATAGGATTTTGGTGATCTGCCATAAGCCTTTTTGAACACGCGGCTGAAATAGTTGTAGTCCGCAAAGCCAACCTCTTGGGCGATCTGCTGTACCGACATATCGGTGTTTTTAAGCAGTTGTTTGGCTTTATGCACGCGCCGACGGCGCAAATAGGCGGCAATACCCATTTTGGTTTGGGCTTTGAATAACTCATACAGGCGCGTGCGGCCCACATTGAGCTCGCGGCACAAGGCGTCCACCGAAAATTCCTCACCCAAATGCGCATCAATATACGCCTTTGCCGCACTGATAAGGCGGTCATTTTCCGGCTCGATCAGCTCGCGGTAGAGGATATAGGAGGTGCAGGCCTCTAAAATTTTGGCGGCGGCATGTATCTGTTCTTCCGAGCGATAGGTTATCGATTGCAAACTTTCCTGTAAGGCAGCTTTGTCCAAGTTGTATTTTTGAGCGCACAGCTCGATATAGGACAAAAGCGCGGTCTTATCGATACTGTCTGTGATCTGTCCAAACATCAAATAGCCGATGATATTGTCGCTTTCGTGTAGGGGAATGACCGCCTCTACCAACCCTGCATGGCACTTATACAGCACCAAAGCGTTGGTTTTTTCACACTCCGCAAAGGAGCGATGGTCGGCATACGTGCATTTGCGGCGCGTCTGAGGACATGCCTTCATCATTTGGCAAAACGGACTGCTTTCGGCAGGATAGGCCATCACCTCGTGAAACGCCGTATCAAACAGCACCAAGCGGATGCCCGACAGGGTATAAAATGAGCGCAACAGGTCTTCCATTTCTTTGGTATTCAGACGAAGTGGCATAATTATTCGCACCTTCCGTACAAATTTACCATTTAGAGTATAATATTGACTATCATTATAACACCCTTTATCTTAAAATGGAAGTATAAAATTTCGGGAGGTCTTTTTTATGAAAAAACAAACTTTTGCCTTGTTTTTCGGCAACCGTGGATTTATGCCCGCCGAGCTTATTGAGGGCGCCCGTGAAGATATGGTCAAAGCGGTGACTGATGCCGGTTATGACTATTTGATTATGGACAAAGACGCGACTCGCTACGGCGCAGTGGAAACGCGCGACGAGGGACGCGCCTATGCCGCGTGGCTCAAATCTCACGAGGGCGAATATGACGGCGTGATTTTGTGCATGCCCATCTTTATCGACGAAAACGGCGCGATCGCCGCGTTGCAGGATGCCGGCGTGCCGATTTTGATGCAGGCCTATCCCGACGAGATCGGCAAGATGGACTTTAAGCATCGCCGCGACGCCTATTGCGGCAAATTCTCCGTCACCGACGTGTTTGAGCAATACCAGGTGCCCTACACCGTGATGAAACCCCATGTTGTGCATCCCCTCACCCCTGCTTTCACCCAAAACTTGCACGATTTTGCTGCCGTTTGCCGCGTGGTCAACGGTATGAAGCGCTTTACCATTGGTTGCATCGGCGCGCGTACCACTGCATTTAAGACGGTGCGTTTTGATGAGATCACCATGCAGCGCCACGGTATCAATGTGGAGAGCTTTGACCTGTCTGAGCTGTTTGAGTTTGTGCGCGCGAAGAAGGACGACGACGAAAAGGTGCTGGCGAAAAAAGCGGCGTTGGAAAACTACACCGATTTCACCAACGTACCTGAGGATAAGAAGATCATGCTCGCCAAAATCAGCGTGGTCATCGATGAATACATAGAGACCTATCATCTCGATGCTGTGGCGCTTCGCTGCTGGAACGAGATGGAAACCTATCTGCGCGTGTGCCCCTGCGTACTGCTCTCTGAGCTTAATGATCGCGGCATCACCGCTTCCTGCGAGATCGATATGTGCTCTGCCATCACCATGCGTGCGCTCTCGCTGGCGACCGAAGGCCCTGCCGCCTGCCTCGACTGGAACAACAACTACGGTGAAGATCCGAACAAGGTTATCCTGTTCCACTGCGGCTCCACTGCGCAAAAGCTGATGAAAGAGCGCGGCACCGTCACCTCTCACAAGATGTTTGACAAGGGCGATCCCGGCAGTGGCTGGGGCACCAACGAAGGCCGTATCGGTGCGTTCCCGATGACCTTCTCCAACTGCAAGACTGAAAATGGCAAGATCACCATCTATTTCAGTGAGGGCGAGTTCACCACCGACGATATCGAGAAGGAATTTTTCGGTTGCGGCGGCGTGGCGCTCATCCCCAACCTGCAAGACAAGCTCCTGCGTCTGGCGCGCGGCGGCTTTAAGCATCACACCACCGTTGCCAACGGCCATGTGAAAGCCATTCTCGAAGAAGCCTTCACCTATTATCTCGGCTATGATGTCGTGAGCATTGAGGAGTAAACGATGATTATTGGTGGATTGGATGTCGGTACGACCGGCTGTAAGATCGCGCTTTATGACGAGCAGGCAACACTGCTCGATACCTATTACCAGGAATATGCCGCCACGCACCAAAACGGACAGCACGAGATCAATTTCTGCGATATCCGTAACGGTGTGCTGGGTCTGCTCAAGCAGGCTGTCGGCACCTATCATCTGGATGTACTGGGCGTGACCAGCTTTGGTGAAACCTTTGCCATGCTGGATGACAATGACGAGGTGCTTGCTCCCTCGATGCTGTACACCGACCCACGCGGCAGTGAGGAGTGTGCGGCACTTTGTGCGGCGCTGGGTGAAGAAAACCTCACTCTGCTGACAGGTGTTAAGCCGCACGCCATGTACAGTCTTCCGAAAATGATGTGGCACAAAGCGCACAATCCCGACCTGTTTGCCCGTTGCCGCCGAATTCTGTTGGGCGAAGATTTTGTCGTGTACACCTTGACAGGCAATGCACAGATCGACTATTCGCTCGCCGCGCGCACCGCCGCCTTTGATATTGAGAAAAAGGCGTATATTCCGCAGGTGTTTGAGGCGGCAGGTATTGATATGGCATTGATGTCTCGTCCTGTGCCTGCCGGTACGGTGGCCGGTGAGATCACCTCGGCAGTGCAGGCACTTTTGGGCATTGACTACACCTTTACGGTGGTGAATGCCTGTCACGATCAGGTAAGTGCTATGGTCGGTGCAGGCGTGTTTGATCCTGCGCAGGCAATGGACGGCACCGGTACGGTGGAATGCATCCCTGTGTTGTTGGAAGAAAAGCCGCGCGATCTCGCATTTTATGCAGGCGGCTACGCGGTGGTACCCTTCCTTGGCGATCGCTACGCCTGCTATGCGCTGTCCTTCACAGGTGGCGCCACCCTCAAATGGTTCCGCGACACCTTTGCCGAAGCAGAAGCGGCTCTTGCCGCCCAAAACGGCGAAAATGTCTATGCTCTGCTTGACGGCCGCGTGCCCGAAGCTCCCACCGGCATTTTGGTACTGCCGCATTTTGCCGGTGCCGCCACGCCGTATATGGACAACGATGCCAAAGCGGCCTTTGTGGGCATAACGCTGGAAACGGATAAATATGCGCTCTACAAGGCACTGATGGAAGGCACCTCCTACGAGATGTTGCTCAACTTCCGCACCTTGCGCGCTTTCACGCAGGATATCCACGAGATCCGCGCCACAGGCGGCGGTGCCACCTCCGACGTGTGGTTGCAAATCAAAGCGGACATTCTGGATACTGCCATCACCGCACTCTCCTGCAAAGAAGTTGGCG
>JAZSHG010000050.1:0-3384 GCA_045533135.1 Acutalibacteraceae bacterium | reverse complement strand
GCAAAGCAGACATACCCACGCCGTTTTCAAGCTGGGCAAAGTCGCCATAGTGGTCGGCGGCAGGCATCGGTCTGCCCGACGCGAGATAGAACTCATCAGAGGGGAAGAACAGCCGCGCGCCACCGTTTTGCATTACGCGCGCATTGGCGTTTTCCAGTGCGTCAATGACCGCCGCCGATTCTGCGGCGGTGAACAGGCGCAAGGGGGTGAGCCCTTCGCGGTGGCGCGTGAGTCCCACAGGGACCGCCGCGACACTTTTAAGCGCAGGGGTGAGTGCCTCAAGGTCGGCAAGCGTCTTTTCGAGGGCCGCGCCATCGTTCCATTCAGGCACCAGCACGAGCTGGCACTTGAGCTCAATGCCTGCGTCCGCCAAACGGCGCAGGTAGGAAAGGCGCTCGCCGGCAAAGCGGTTGTTCATCATCTTACACCGCAGCTCCGGATCGGTGGTGTGTACTGACACGTGGATGGGGCTGATGTGCATCTGGATGATACGGTCAACATCCTGCTCGGTTAAGTTTGTGAGCGTGATATAGTTGCCAAACAGGAAGGAAAGACGGCTGTCGTCGTCTTTGAAATAGAGCGTGTCGCGCATACCCTTTGGCAACTGGTCAATAAAGCAGAAGATGCACTTGTTGCGGCAGGAGCGCTGTTCGTCCATCAGATAGGTGGCAAATTCCAGCCCGATATCCTCATATTCTGCTTTGCGGATGGTGACGGCACGGTTTTTGGTGCCGTCGTGGAGCATCAGCGTGAGGGTGGGCTCGGTCAGATAGAACCGATAGTCCAGCACATCGGTGATGGGGTGGCCGTTGACGCTGACAAGCTGCCAGCCTGCACAGATATGCTTTTTGGCGGCGAGACTTTGCGGCTCGACGCCTGTGATGGTGACCGCCAAGCATGCCACCTCCTTTCCAAAAACAAAAATAGAGAAGGATCGCTCCTCCTCTATTTCTTAGGGATCCTGATCAGTTTTCGACCTTCACGACCTGACGACCGTTGTAATAGCCGCAGTTGCTGCACAGCCGATGAGCGCGTTTGTACTCACCGCACTGGGGGCATTTGACCAGCGTCGGAGCATCGATCTTCCACACATTGTTGCGTCTTTTGTCACGACGCGCTTTGGAACTTTTTCTCTTGGGCACCGCCATGTTGAGCACCTCCTTAACAGGATTATCGGGAGTGGCGCTCCCGCTTTTTTACAAATTTCAGTCAAGTAATTGCCGCAGTTTCTCCAAGCGAGGATCGACCGTCTGCTTTTGACAGTCGCAGTCGCCTTCGTTGAGGTTTTTGCCACATTGGGCGCACAACCCACGACAGGTTTTGCGGCAGAGGTTTTTCGACGGCAAAGCCAGCAGCACTTCGGTCTCCACCAGCTCGTCAAGAGGCAGGGTGAAGTTTTCCACAAGTAAGTAGCCGTCGCTCTCTTCGTTATTGAGAGAGGTCACGAGGGTGTACTCCACGTGCAACCGATCCTCCCGCGAAAAAGGAGTCATGCAGCGATCACAGTCCCCTTCGTAGGTCGAGCAGATGGAAAGACGCAGCGTGACGATGCCGGCCGCCGAAACGACCTCACCCTGCGCCGTCACCGGACGACGAAACGGACGGGAGTCGGAAATCTCCAACGAGGACAGATCACAGGTTGTTTCAAAGGGCAGGCATTTTTGCTCGCCCACGAACAACGATTGCAAGTGTAAAAGCATAGTTCACCTCAATTGTCACTCAACTATTATACCGATTGCGCTACGGTTTGTCAACCATAATTTTTGCAAATTATGGTTGACTTGCCAACGCATGATTATTTTGCGGTCAACTGCACGGTAAATACGCCGACGCAGGCGCCGCCATCCAGCAGGACATACAGGTTGCCGTCGACGATATGCACGCTTTCCGACTCACCGCCAAGGCCTGTGACGGGGATCACGAACTCACAGGCGCCGGTATCCCAGTTGTACAGACGCAGTTCGGGCGTGGGACACGCAGGCGTTTCAGAGCGGACAAACCAGATGTAATTGGCGTCACAGAATGCGCCCTGCGACAGCGTTTGCGGTTTTGTCACCGAGAAGGAGCGCACGTGGTTTAAGTTGCCGTCCCACACATCGACCGTTTCGCCACCCCAACGCGCCGAGCCGTACATATTCTTCTCGGGCGAATAGGCCATCGCAAAGAAGGGGTTTGGCAACGAGCTCGTTTTGGTGATCGTGAGGGTGTTGGGGTCGACAAGCGAGTAATAATTCCAGCGGTCGCGCCCGTTGGACTGGCAATGGGACACCAAAATCTGATTGGTGCGCGTGTTGTAGGTCAGGTTGTTGGCGTGGTCCAGCTCCAGCGGCTCGCTCATCGCTACTTGGCGGAAGGAGGTGTCATATTTGACGATGCGCACACCCGAACCGGGGTTATCGTCTTTGATAAAGGACACGTACCAATAGCCGTTGGCGTAACAAGAGCCCTGCAGCTTCGTCCGCGTGGAATCAGGCGGATAGAAGGTCTTTTTCCACGTTGCCGCGCCTGTATAGCTCTTGCCCTTTTGGGGATAGGTGAAGTTGGGCGTAGACGGTTTGGTGGTAGTCGTTGTCTTTTTGGTGGTGGTTGTCGTCTTTTTGGTAGTGGTTGTCGTCTTTTTGGTAGTAGTGGTTGTTTTCTTAGTGGTTATGGTGGTTTGTGGCGCATCGGGGAGATAGCTTTCGAACTCATCCATCGTGCTGAGGCTATTGATGCGCACACGGCCGATGTTGGGCACATAAAACTCCGCGCCTGCACCCACGGCACTATACTGGATTTTGAGGTATTTGTTGGATTTGGAAAGCCCGGTCACCTTGTAGGTGCGTTTGTACCAGCCGCTACCCAAGTTTTCATCTTCGGCGGTGCTGTATTGTAGGCTAAGCTTCTTCCAAGTGTAGTTATCGGGGGACACATACGCATCAAACGTCTTGATAAGATCACCGGCGCTGTTTTGGTTGGTATAGGTAACGATCGCCACCTCGCTGATGCCGTAGGACAGATGATAGCTAAACCACCAGTCGCTCGACGAGGTTGCGTCCTCGCGACGAAAACGCGCGCCGTCCTTGAACACCTCGGGGTGCGTTTTGTCCACCCAGATCTTGCCACCATAGTTATCAAGCAGGCAACCGTCGGAGCCGAGGCTCACGGAGTTGCAGGGGTCATCGAGGAACACAACACCCGAATTGCCTTCGGTATAGGTGCCGTCACCGTTGGAGATGAAATAGGCAGGCGGCTTGCTGGTGGTGGCAGTGGTCGCCGGACGGTTGCCGCCTTGCGTTGTCTTTTGGGTGGTAGCTTGCACTGCCTTTTGGGTGGTCACGGTGGTCCTCTTCGTCGTCTTTTTCGTGGTTCTCTTGGTGGTTCTCTTGGTGGTTCTCTTGGTGG
>JAZSHG010000181.1:0-4199 GCA_045533135.1 Acutalibacteraceae bacterium | reverse complement strand
GACAACGGCGATGTGTTCCGTATCAAGGGCAGTGTGATCGACCATCTGTTGCGCCAATGCCGCAATATGCTGGAAGGCAAAACAGTACAAAACGGCCGCTAAACGGCAAAAACCCGATGCTTTTGGCATCGGGTTTTTATTATGCGGCATTATTCCTTTTCGATACGGTAAACCAAAGCGGTGCGTGCAGGCACCGTCAGCCCAACGGCAAAGGCACCGTTTGCCCCTTCGGCCGCCTGCAAGGTCTTTGCGGCCTCAAACGTGCCGCCAAAGCTGTCTGCCTCGGAATTGAGCACCAGCTTGGCGCGCGTCTTGGCAGATAGCGGCAACGATACCGTATGGGTGGCGAAGGTGTGGAAATTGCAGGCAAACAGCCACTTGCCACGGCGGAAAATGAGGAGCTTGTCATCGTTGTGGACAAACACGCGCTCCGGCTTCGCCTCAAACAGCGTGCCGCCGTGAGCCAGATCGGTCATCGCACGGTCGAAGTTGAGCAGATAGCGATAAAGCAGATCGGGACTTTCGCTCAAGCTCCATTGGCGGCGGCAATAGTGGAAGCTGTTGCCGTTGCCCTCACGTGGGAAATCGATCCATTCGGGATGCCCAAATTCGTTGCCCATAAAGTTGAGGTAGCCCTCGCCCGCGAGTGTAAACGCGACCAGCCGTATCATCTTGTGTAACGCCATCGCGCGCCGCACCGCATCATTTTTAGTGTTGTTGGACATGTGCCAGTACATCTCTTGATCCGCCAGCCAGAATATGAGCGTTTTGTCGCCCACCAGCGCCTGATCGTGTGACTCGCAATAGCCGATATTTTTCTCCATGGGGCGGCGCGTGGTCATTTCATACCACATACCGTCCATGTTCCAATCCTCGTCACGGGTGCGGCTGACCGTCTTGATCCAAAAATCGGGTGAGCCCATCGCCAAGCGATAATCGAACCCCACGCCGCCGTCGGCGATCGGCAACGCCATGCCCGGCATACCGCTCATATCCTCCGCCACCGTCACCGCAAAGGGGTTGACCTGGCGAATAAGGCGGTTGGCAAGCTGAAGATAGGTCACAGCCTCCACGTCGGTATTGAGGCTGAAATACTTGTCGTAGCAATCAAACGCCGTGCCCAACCCATGGTCGTGATAGAGCATCGAGGTCACGCCGTCAAAACGGAAGCCGTCGAAACGGTATTCCTCCATCCAAAATTTGAGGTTGGAAAGCAAAAAGTGCAATACCTGCGGCTTGCCGTAGTCAAACAGGCGCGTACCCCAAGCAGGGTGATCGCCCTTGGCACCCGTGTGGCAGAACTGACAGTCGGTGCCGTCAAAGGCCGACGGCCCCTCGGCCGTGTTGCGCGCCATGTGGGAGTGGATCACGTCTAAAAGCACACGCAACCCCAAACCGTGGGCGGTATCGATCAGCTCTTTTAACTCCTCGGGTGTGCCAAACCGTGACGAAGCGGCAAAAAAGTTGGTCACCTGATAGCCAAAGCTGGCATAATAGGGGTGTTCCATCACCGCCATCATCTGCACCGCCGTGTAGCCGGCCTTTTTGATGCGCGGCAACACGTCACGGGTAAACTCCGCATAGGTGCCGACCTTGCCCTCCTCGCACGCCATACCCACGTGGCACTCGTAAATGAGCAGTGGCTTTGCCTCGCCCGTGGGAGCGGCGTGCTTCCAGGTATAGGGGGAAGGCGGCGCCCAGATCTGTCCGTCAAAACCACCGCTTTGCGGATCCTGTACCGCGCGGCGGATGTATAGAGGAATGCGCTCAAATGTCGCGCCGTCTTTGGTCACCAATACCTTAACGCGCGATTCGTGAGGAAGCGCATCCGCGCCGTCAAGCCGCAACTCCCAGTTGCCGTTGCCGATAGCGGTAAGCGGATGAGAAAGCCTGTCCCATCCGTTAAAATCGCCTGTCAGATGCAGCTCGTCAGCGGCAGGTGCCCACTCGCGGTAGACCCAGCCGTAAGCCGTTTTGTGAAAGCCGTAAAACAGGTGCGCGTTGGCCCACTGAAACAGCGTCTGATTCTCGGAGAGCAGACGACTTTCGGTGTCGCGCAGTCGTTGCATACGGGCATCAATATCTGTGGCAAAGGGTGTCAAATACGGATCGTATTGCAGAATATTCCAAGCTGTTTTCGCCAATATGATCGCCTCCCCACCGTATTCTACCCCTATTATAGCGCAAAAAGAGGCGTTTGGGGAGAGGTTTCTGAACTTTTTTTGAAAAAAGTGAGGAAATGGCAAAAAAGACTTCCCCCACGGGCGTTTTTGTGATACACTAATGAAGAATATGCCGCCTATTTCGCGGTACAGGAGGGAACAACTTGATTACCGTTTCAGATGTTGGAATCAATTTTGGTGGACAAAACCTGTTCACCCACGTAGATCTTAAATTTGTTGGTGGCAACTGCTATGGCGTTATCGGCGCCAATGGTGCAGGCAAATCCACCTTCTTGAAAATTTTGTCCGGTCAGCTCGAGCCGACCAGCGGCGAGGTGGTCATCGACCCCAAAACCCGTATGTCTGTCTTAAAGCAGGACCACTATGCCTTTGAGGAGTTCACGGTGCTCGACACCATCATCCAAGGCAACCCTCGTCTTTATGAGATCATGCAGCAAAAGGATGCACTGTATGCCAAAGAGGATTTCACCGAGGAAGACGGCGCCTTGGCGGCAGAGCTGGAGGGTGAATTTGCAGAGCTGGGCGGCTGGGAATCCGAAACCGAAGCCGGCCGCATTTTGCAGGGCCTCGGCCTTTCTGACAGCCTGCTCTACGATATGATGAGCAGTATCGGTGAAAAAGAAAAGGTCAAGGTGCTCTTGGCACAGGCGCTGTTTGGTCAGCCTGATATCATCCTGCTTGACGAGCCGACCAACGGTCTGGATATCGCCTCCATCGCGTGGCTTGAGGAGTTTTTGATGGACTATATCGGCACCGTCATCGTGGTGTCGCACGACCGTCACTTCCTCAATAACGTCTGCACCCACATCGTCGACGTGGACTATAACAAGATCAAGATCTACGTTGGTAACTACGACTTCTGGTATGAGTCCTCTCAGCTGATCCAGCGCGTGATGCGTGAACAAAACAAGAAAAACGAGGACAAGATCAAAGAACTGCAAAGCTTTATCCAGCGCTTCTCCGCCAACAAGTCCAAGTCCAAGCAGGCGACCGCACGCCGCAAACTGCTGGATAAGCTGACCGTTGAAGAGATGCCGGCCTCCTCGCGCCGCTATCCCTTTGTCGGCTTCCAAATGGATCGCGAGGCAGGTAAGGAGATCCTCGCTGTTGAAAACCTCACCTATGAGGTGGACGGCGTCAAGATCCTCGACAACATCTCTTTCCGCGTCAACAAAGAGGATAAGATCGCCTTTGTGGGACAAAACGAGATCGCCATCACCGCCCTGTTTAACATCCTGATGGGCGAGCTGGAACCCACTTCGGGTAGCTTTAAGTGGGGCGGCACCACCACCCAGTCCTATTTCCCCCGTGACAACTCCGCCTTCTTTGATGGCTGTGATCTCAACCTGCTCCAATGGCTGTTGCAATATTCGCAGGACAACACCGAAACCTACCTGCGCGGCTTCTTAGGCAAGATGCTGTTCTCGGGCGATGACGTGCTCAAGCCCGTCAAGGTGCTGTCAGGTGGTGAAAAGGTGCGTTGCATGCTTTCGCGCATGATGATGTTCGGCTCCAACGTGTTGGTGCTGGATCAACCCACCAACCACCTCGATCTGGAATCTATCACCGCCGTCAACGACGGTCTGGTCCATTTCCCGGGCAACGTGCTGTTCTCCTCCTATGACCACCAGTTTATCCAGACGGTGGCCAACCGTATCATCGAGTTGCAACCCGACGGCACACTGCTCGACAAGATGATGACCTACGACGACTTCCTGGAATTCAAGGCAGGCCGCTAAACCTGTCGCAAAGAGAGGACGAAAGATCGGTGACAAACGATTACGATATGTGGCTTTCTCCTGCCGACCAGGAGCGACATGCTTTGCGCCGTGAAGCACGATTTGTCGGTATAGGGATGCTGCTGTTGTCCCTGTTTTCCATGTTTCTGTTCACAGGCGTGATATGGCTGATGCTGGCTTGCGGCGTGAAGTTTGACGGCACGGATAACTACCTGGGGATGGGCAACACGAACTATTTGCTTTTATATATGGGCGTGTATACGCTGATGATGGGACT